>JABFXM010000505.1 GCA_013361745.1 Gemmatimonadaceae bacterium
TGGAAGAGGCGATGCGGAAGCACGCGCTTCCCTATCGGCTGATCGGCGCGGTGCGGTTCTACGACCGCCGCGAGATCCGCGACCTGATGGCGTACCTCAAGCTCATCGCGAATCCCGCCGACGACGAGGCCTTCCGCCGCGCCGTCTCCGTCCCGCGGCGCGGCCTCGGCGAGACGACGGTGGAGATGCTCTCCGAGCGCGCCCGCGGTGCGGGCGTCCCCATGCTCGCCGCGGCGACACGCGCCGATCTTCTCGAGGGGATGCGGCCCGCGGCGCGCGCCGCGTTAGGCGACTTCGCGACTCTCCTTGCCGGCTTCCGCGACCGGGCCCGCACCGAGAGCGTCGACGCGCTCCTCCGCGATCTCGTCGACGCGATCCGCTACGTCGAGCATCTCCGCGCCGAGGGACCCGAGGGCGAAGAGCGCATCGAGAACGTGCGCGAGCTCGTGACCGGCGCCGCGGAGGCGGTGATCGAGGAGGGCGGCGAGGTCGGGCTCACCCCGCTCGAGCATTTCCTGCAGCGCGCCTCGCTCGTCGCGGAGCTGGACAAGCTGGATCCGAACGCCGACGCGATCACCATGATGACGGTGCACAACGCGAAGGGGCTCGAGTTCCCGCTCGTGTTCGTCACCGGCCTCGAGGACGGATTGTTCCCCCTCGCCCGCGCCTTCGACGACCCGAAGCTCCTCGAGGAGGAGCGGCGACTCTTCTATGTCGCGGTGACGCGCGCCGAGGAGAAGCTCTACCTCACGCACGCGCGCAGCCGCCGCCGCAACGGCGAGACGATGCCCTCCATCCCCTCGAGCTTCCTCGCGCCCCTCGCCGGGAACCTCGTCGAGACGAAGGCGACGATGCGCTTGCGTGCGACGGGACGGACCGTGCTGCCGCAATCGCCGGCGATGCGCCGACCCGGCTCCGCAGTCTCCTGGCGCAAACCGTCCGCCTCGCCGCAGGACGCGGAGATCGAGGCCTCGCAGGACGCGCCGCGCTACGTGAAGGGCGAGCGCGTCAAGCATGCGCGCTTCGGCGGCGGCGTCATCGCGGAGCTGAGCGGCACGGGGAAGGACACGAAGGTGACGGTCGACTTCGACGACGAGAGCATCGGACGGAAGCGGCTCGTCGTCGCGTACGCGGGCCTCGAACGGGAGTGGGACTGAGTGGCTGTCAGCATCGATGACGTCAAGCACGTCGCGCGCCTCGCGCGGCTCGGCAAGACCGACGAGCCCGCCGGTCAACTCGTGGGCGAGCTCAATCGCATCCTCGAGCACATGGCGGTGCTCGAGAAGGTGGACGTGGAGGGGGTGATGGCCGCGGATGGCGTCGGCGCCGCGGGGATGCCGCTGCGCGTCGATTCCGGCCCCCCGGTCCCGCTCCTCCATCCGATCGAGTCGTTCGCGCCGGCCACACGCGACGGCTTTCTCCTCGTGCCGCGCCTCGCCTCGCACGAGGACACGACGGAGGAGACGGAATGAGCGAGCATCGCGCTCCGCTGCCTCCGGAGACCTCGGCGCGCGGGATCGCTGAACGCGTCCGCGCCGGAGACCTCACCGCCGAGCGGGCAGCGCGCGAGGCGTTCGCGCGCGGCGACCAGGCGAAGGTGGGACCTGAGGGACTCAACGCCCTCCTCTGGTCGGACCGCGCCGCGACCGTCGCCGCGGCGCACGGCCACGGCACCCAGTCCGATTTCGTCGACCGCGGCGAGCTCGCCGGCGTCCCGATCGCGGTGAAGGACAACATCGCGACGCTCTCGCTGCCGACGAGCTGCGGCTCGCGGATCCTCGAGGGCTACGTCAGCCCCTTCGAGGCGACGGCGATCACCCGCCTGCGCAACGCCGGCGCGACCATCGTCGGCAAGACGAACATGGACGAGTTCGCGATGGGCTCGTCGACCGAGAACAGCGCCTTCGGTCCGACGCGGAATCCGCGCGACTGCTCGCGCGTTCCCGGCGGCTCGTCCGGCGGCTCGGCCGCGGTCGTCGCCGCCGGCATGGTGCCGATCGCGTTAGGCAGCGAGACGGGAGGCTCGGTCCGGCAGCCCGCCGCGTTCTGCGGGATCGTCGGCGTGAAGCCCACCTATGGGCGTGTCAGCCGCTACGGGCTCGTCGCCTTCGCCTCGTCGCTCGATCAGATCGGCGTCTTCGGCGCGACGGTCGACGACGCGGCGCTCGCGCTGCAGACCATCGCGGGCCGCGACGTCATGGATGCGACGAGCGCCGATCTCCCGGTCGAGCGCTACGCGGAGGCGGCGGGAGCGTCGCTCTCCGGGCTGGTCGTCGGCCGGCCGAAGGAGTACTTCCCCGAGTTCCTCGACGCGCGCATCCGCGAGAAGTGCGATCGTGCCTTCGACGCCTTCCGATCGCTCGGCGCCGAGGTGCGCGACGTCTCGCTCCCGCACACCGACCTCGCGATCCCGGTCTACTACATCGTCGCGCCGGCGGAAGCGTCGTCGAACCTCGCGCGCTTCGACGGCGTGCGCTACGGCGTGCGCGTCCCCGGCGACGGGCTCGCGGCGACGTACGAGGCGACACGCTCGCGCGGCTTCGGCAAGGAGGTCACCCGTCGCATCCTCCTCGGCGCCTACGTGCTCTCGGCCGGCTATTACGACGCGTATTACAGGAAGGCGCAGCAGGTCCGCACGCTGATCGCCGACGACTTCCGGACCGTGTTCGCGAGCGGGGTGCACCTCCTCTTCACGCCGACGACGCCGAGTCCCGCCTTTCCGATCGGCGCCAAGGCCGACCCGTACGAGATGTACCTCAGCGACATCTTTACCGCGACCGCGAATCTCGCCGGGGTTCCGGCGATGTCGCAGCCCATCGGGACCGTCGACGGGCTGCCGATCGGCGGCCAGCTCATCGCGCCCCACTTCGACGAGGCGCGGATGTTCGGCGCCGCCTACGCGCTCGAAGCGGCGCTCGGCGCGGAGGCGCTGCGATGACGACGACGGTGAGCGCGCCTGCCGCCTGGGAGATGGTCGTCGGCCTCGAGGTCCACGTCCAGCTCCGCACCCGCACGAAGGCGTTCTGCAACTGCTCCGTCGAGTATGGCGCGGCGCCTAACGCGAACACCTGCCCGGTCTGTCTGGCGCTGCCGGGCGCGCTCCCGGTGCTCAACGCGCATGCCGTCGAGCTGGCGACGCGCGCCGCGCTGGCCCTCGGCTGCACCGTGAATCCGGCCTCGGTGTTCGCGCGGAAGAACTACTTCTATCCCGATCTCCCCAAGGGCTACCAGATCTCGCAGTTCGACAAGCCGCTCGCCGAGCACGGGCGCCTGAAGATCGGCACGACCCCGGCCGGCGTCGGCATCTCCATCGGGATCACGCGCGTCCAC
>JABFXM010000553.1 GCA_013361745.1 Gemmatimonadaceae bacterium
TCTGGAAGACGTCCCTGATCTCGCCGCGCTCGACGCGCACTGCGGCGATCTCGGTGATGCGATGGCCGCGCTCCGGGCTCGAGCCGATGGTCTCGACGTCGACCACGGTGTACGAGAGCGAGTCGATCGGATCACCGTGGGGCTCGGGCACTGGCTCGCGGACGACGAGCGCGGCCGATGGCGGGGGCGCGTATGGAGGCGTCGCGCGCGTCAGGCACCACAACCCGTCGAGCCCTCGCGTGAACTCACGTCGGCCCGCGAACAGCGTCGCGGCCATGTGCTCGGCGACCGGCGCCGGGACACCGGGGAGCTGGCAGATCGACGCGATCAGTGCCGCGGCGCTGGCGGGGCCGGCCGCGAGAAAGTCGCCCGCGCGCTCGGCGAGCAACGATTCAGGAGGACGGGTGTTGAAGCCGCCGAGCGGCGGCGCGAACTGCGTCATCTCGGAAGAGGATCAGGCCCAGGGGTCGTCGCGGAGCACCGGGCAGGTCATGCAGCGTGGGCCTCCGCCCGCGCGAACCAGCTCCGCGCCCTCGAAAACTATTACCGCGCGCTCGTCCTCGCTGATCCGATCGTCGCCGGTGAGGAAGTTCACCGCGTGCACCAGCCGGAAGCCCATCTTCTGCATCTCGCGCAGCGTCGCCTCGGGACGCTGATACGAGAGCACCACACCGGGCCGGACCGCGACGAAGTTGCACCCCGACGCCCACTGCTCGCGCTCCTGGTTGATGCGACGCTCGCCGCCGCAGAAGATCGGCTCCATCGCGAGCCCGACCGACTGCAGCGCGGCGAAGACGTTAGGCATCTCCTGGACGTGGTGCTGTCCCTTGCGCCGGTGCAGGATGCGCAGGCGTTCGGGGCCGATGAAGTGCGGCGGGAAGAGGACGCACAGCTCACGATCCACCTGGGTGAAGATCATGTCGAGGTGGATCGCCGTGTTCTCCTTGGGCATCACGACCACGATGACGTCGGTGACGCTCGTCTTCGCGAAGAGCAGCTCGGTGAGGGTGTCGATCGCGGCCGGGCTCGAGCGCTCGCTGAAGCCGATCATCACGGTGTCGCGCCGCAGCGGATGGACGTCGCCCCCCTCGAGCGTGTAGTTCGTCCGCCGCTCGATCGACCCATCGTAGAGGATCCCCTGGTTCGCGAGCGCGGGATGCGAGAGGAAGAGCGCCTTCATGATGAGCTCCTCCGACCAGCGGATCCCGTAGCGCATGGAGCCGATGAGGACGTGGTCCTCGAGGATCATCGCGACGTCGCGCGTGAAGAAGAGGTTCGGCAGCGCCGGGAGGACGTAGCCGTGCTCGTTGAGCGCCTTCGCGAGCGGGCCCGCCTCCTCCTCGCGCCCCTCGATGAGCATCTGCACGAGCGACTCGGCGGGGAGATCGGCGATCTCGCGGGCGAGCGGCTCGGAGGGGACGATGTCCATCGTCTCGCGCACGAGGAGGTCGCGCACCTCGCGGTTGGCGAGCACCTCCGTGAGCAGCCCCTTCACCGTGTGCACGTTCGCGAAGCGCTCGACGATCGCCACGAAGCGGCGATGCTCGCGCCGCGCTTCCTCGTGGTCGATGATGTCGTCGTAGAGATAGTCCTCGCGGGTCGTCGGGGTGACGGCGAGGAGCTCAGGCCCGGGGGTGTGGACGAGAACGGTGCGAAGACGACCGATCTCCGAGCTGACGTGGACTGGCATGGGCGAGCAATGTACCCGCCAGCCGCGCATTAGGGCCAGTGCGGAGGGGCCTGACGCCCGTGCGGAACTGGCCCTCGGCACACGCGCTCGCTAACTTGTGAACGAATTCACAAGCCCCCGCGACCGTGAAACGCATCGCCGATTCCACCGTTCGACGTCTGTCGCTCTATCTCCGCTTTCTGGAGGACTTCGAGCAGCGCGGCCTGGAGACCATCTCGAGCGACGAGCTGGCGCAACGCGGGGGAACGACGTCGGCGCAGGTGCGGAAGGACCTCTCCTTCTTCGGATCGTTCGGGAAGCGGGGCCTGGGCTATTCAGTGCCGGAGCTGTCGCGCCGGATCCGCGAGATCATCGGGCTGGGACGCGAGTGGCGCGTGATCATCGTCGGCGCGGGAAAGATCGGCGCGGCGCTCGCCCAGTATCAGGGGTTCGCCCAGCGCGGCTTCCACATCGTCGCCGTGTACGACAGCTCGCCGGAGAAGATCGGGCGCTCCTGGAACTCGCAGACGATCCGCGACATCCGCCAGCTCGAGCACGACACGGCACGCGAGAAGCCCGACATCGCGGTGCTGACGGTTCCCTCGGAAGCGGCGCAGGCGATGCTCGACCGGATCGTGAAGGCGGGCATCAAGGCCGTGTTGAACTTCGCTCCCGTCCAGCTTCAGGCGCCGCCTGACGTCACCGTGAAGTCGGTGAACATGGCGATGGAGCTGGAAGGCCTGTCCTTCGCGCTGACGAACCGCGACTGACGCGCCGCCGCGGTGGCGGCGCTCAGAGTGAATCGAGCAGGTCGTCGATCGCCTTCGCGGCGGCGTCGCTCATCGGCGCGCCGGCGACCACGCGCTGCAGGATGTCGACCGCTTCCTGGGCGAGATCCTCGGGATGCTTGCGATCGCGGTCGAAGCGCACGATGTGGCCGAGGAGAATGGCAGCGAGCCCACCACCTTCCTCGTTCGCCTCACGCTGCTCCTCCTCGAAGCTGGGCACGCTCGCCTTCCACGGCTCGTCCTCTTCCCCACCCTCCGTGAGGCGCGACGCGGGGACCAGCGCGACGAGCCGGCCCTGGATCCCCGGCTCGCCCTCGAAAGCGAGCAGCCCGACGAGCACCGGCTCCTCGAACAGCTTCAACGCGACGAGCCGCTCGATCGACTCGCCCGGCATCGCGCAGCGCGCCACGAGCCGGCCGTCGATGCGCGACGCGAGGCAGACGCCGTCGGGGGCGCGATCGTCGGGCAACGGCCCGACGCTCACCTCGAGCGGGGTCGCCGTCGCGACGAAGACGGTGCTGGCGGGGAGATCGTCCTCCTCCTCCTCATCGTCATCGTCATCGTCGTCGAGGGAGTCGTCGTCCGGCTCTTCGCCGTCGCCGTCTTCCTCGTAGCCGTCGAAATCGTCCGGATCATCCGGCTCGTCGCCCGGCGACCGTCCTCTGCTCCATCGCATCGTCACCTCACCTCTCGCCTTGTCGCGACTGGTGCATCTCTCACGCCGCCGCAGGTCTCCGGTCAGCGCCCGCTCGCCGAGCGAGTCTTTCCCCGGCGCGTCGAGCCGCCGCGCTTCTTCTTCGCGCTCGCGGGACGCTTCTTCGGCTTCGGCTTGCGCGTCTTCTTCGGCGGGGCGAGGATCGAGCCGCGGCAGTTCGGCGCACCGCAGCGGCACTTGTAGAACTCCTCATCCTCCGCGGTGTGATCGGCGGTTCGCTCGTACTGATAGTCGTAGACGAGCTCCTCCCCGGGGCGGATGGTGCGCAGCGCATAGATGAAGATGCGCTTGCCCTCGATCACCGCTTCGCAGTTCGGATCGCAGGAGTGGTTGATGAATCGCGAGTCGTTGCCGCCGACCGCGGCGTCGATGACCTCGTCGTCGTCGACGATGAAGAGGAAGGTGTGGTGCCGCTTCATCTTCTCGTCGTCGTAGCGCCGGTCGGCTTCGTCGTTGTCGATGTGTTCGCCGGTGTACTCCGCCACGCGCTGGCCACGACGGATCTGCCGGGTGGCGAAGGCGCCCCTCCCCTGGATTTCCGATTTCCTCAGCTCGAACGGCTGTTCCGTCACTCTCGCCACGTCTGCTCCGTGCTCGTCATTTGATGTTGGCCCGCTGCCTCACGCGGCGGGGGCTGGAAGAATCCGGCCGCGACACTCGCCGAACCCGATACGCGCGAAGCCGTCGCGCACGCACTCACCGCGGAGGATCAGCTCGTCGCCGTCCTCGAGAAAGCTTCGAGTCTCGCCGTCGGGCAGCTTCACCGGCTCCGCGCCGCGCCACGTGAGCTCGAGCATGCAGCCGCGCGAATCGCGCTCCGGACCCGAGATGGTGCCGCTCGCGAGCAGGTCGCCGGGGCGAAGGTTGCAGCCGTTGCTCGCGTGGTGCGCGACGAGCTGGGCGAGCGTCCAGTACATGTCGGCGAATCGGGCACGACTCAGACGGACCGGAGCGGCTCCGCGCTCGCGCATCGTGCGCGTCCGCAGCCAGACCTCGACGGCGAGATCCACGCCACCGCGCTCGGCGTCCTCGTCGTCGCGCAGATATGGCAGCGGTGCGGGATCACCTTCGGCGCGCTCCGCGGCATGCACACGGAAGGGCGCGAGCGCCTCCATCGTCACTACCCATGGCGAGAGCGTCGTCGCGAAGTTCTTGGCGAGGAAGGGGCCGAGGGGCTGGTACTCCCAGCTCTGGATGTCGCGCGCCGACCAATCGTTGACGAGGCAGAGGCCGAAGAGCTGCTCCGCCGCGTCCCTGATGCCTAACGCCTCGCCGAGAGTCGTGCCGGTGCCGATGAACGCGCCGACCTCGCACTCGTAATCGAGGGAGCGGCTCGGTCCGAAGACCGGTGCCTGCGCGTCGGGCGCCTTGCGCTGTCCCGATGGACGGCGGACCTCGGAACCGCTCGGCAGGAGCGACGACGAGCGACCATGATATCCGATCGGCACCCACTTGTAGTTCGGGAGGAGCGGGTTGTCCGGACGGAACATGCTGCCGACGTTCGTCGCATGATGGATCGACGCGTAGAAGTCGGTGTAATCGCCGACGCGCGCGGGAAGCAGCAGGTCGGCGTCCTCCATCGGCACGAGCATCCGGTCCGCATCGCGCTCCGCGCTCGATCCCTCGCGGAGCAGTGCGCTCACCGCGAGGCGCAGCGCACGCCATGCCGGGCGACCGAGCTCCATGAGATCGTTGAGGCACTGCGCGCCACAGGCGCGCGCCGCCGCCGCGGAGTCGCCGGTGAAGTAGCCGAGGCGCATTGCCGCCGACACGTCGAGGATCATCGAGCCGATGGCGATGCCGACGTGCGCCCGCTCTCCTCCGCCCTGATGGCGAAACACGCCGAAGGGGAGATTCTGGATGGGAAAATCGGTGCGCCCGTCGTTCGCGGAACGCACCCAGGAGCGCAGCGCGGGGTCGTGCGTCTCGTCGACGGTGGGGATCATAGGAAGTGGAGCGTCTTCAGGTCGGCGACGGGCTCGCGGAACGAGCAGGAGCCGAAGCCGGTGATCGATCGCGTCCGGGTCGCGCGAAGGGTGCCGAGTCCGAGCGAGCGGCCGCGCCAGTTGAGCGACTCCGGGAGCAGCGCGATGCTCTCGGGATCACGCTCCTCGAGCGCCGCCACCAGATCCTGCTCGCGCATCCCCTCGCGCGCGAGCGCTGTCGCGAGCAGCACGTTGAGAAAACCGAACATCGTGCCGTGCGGCGGGTCCTCGTCGTACGTGAGGCGGTACTCGTCGCGAAGCGGGTGATGAAGTCCGGCGGTCGCCTTGAAGACGACGTCGCGCTCGACGCAGCGCACGATGAATCGCGCGACCTGCGCCGCGGTCGGGAACGCCTCGGGCGTGACGCCCCCGGTGCGGATCTTCGCGCGGACTCCGCAGCCGGCGATCGCGTCGAGCAGCCGCGCCGGATCATCGAGCACGGGGATCTCGACGAAGACGGCGACGCCACCGGTGAGCCCGGAGTTCGGGACCTCGCGCACGGTGCTGGCGCGCACCTCCGCCGTGTCGATCACGGCGCGGTGCTTCTCGCGGGCGTTGAAGGCGTCGATCGTCGTCCGGAGGGTTCCCTCGAAGGTCTGCGCGAGAACCGAGAGCGGCCAGCGCCACCCCTCGACGTCGGCGGGCGCCGCGGCCGACCATTCGTCGAGCCGCATCGCGGGAAGCACGAAGCGTCCGAGCATCCACGCATCGGGCTCGTCACGATGACGCGCGTACTCGGCGACCGCGGCGGGCATGTCGAGCCCCGCGGGCGGAAAGAGCCCGGCGTAATCGACCACCTCCGCCAGCAGCGTGTGCAGCGCTTCGTTCATCGGTCGGCCGCGTCGTAGCGACGGAGGATCGCGCGCACCGTATCGAGCGGCAGCGCGCGAACGGTGCGTCCGCGCGCGGTAGTCGTCGTGGCCATGAAGAGCGAATTGTAGATGGCTTCCTCCGTCGCCTCGACGACGCCCTGATACAGCGCCGAGGTCTCGTCGTTCGCGAGCTCGGTGGTGCTGAGCGTGTACGCGCCGCTGTGGGCGGCCGCTTGCGACGTGGGCTGCACCCGGCGCACCGACGCGGCGGTCGAGAACGCGACGACGTAATCCCCCGACCCGTTCGACGCGGACGATCCGGTGCGCGCGAGCCCCATCAGCGCCCGCTCGGCGAGACGCCTGAGGTTGCGGTCGGAGAGGGGCGCGTCGGTGGCGACGACGATCATGATGGAGCCGTCGCCCTTCCCGCCTTCCACGGCGTCCTTGAAGGCGTAGCTGCCGAGCGCCTTCCCGACGGGCGCACCGAGGATCTGGAGCACGCCACCGAAGTTGCTCTGCACGAGCACACCGACGGTGAATCCGCCGAGCGATGCCGGAAGCAGGCGCGAGGCGGTGCCGATGCCGCCCTTGAACCCGAAGGCGACGGTTCCGGCCCCGGCACCAACGCTTCCCTCGCGCACGGAACCCGAGGAAGCAGCGAGGAGCGCCGCGCGCACCGCGTCGGCGCCGACGGGACGCGAGCGAATCGCGTTGAGCTGCCCATCGTTCGTCTCACCGACGACGACGTTCAGCGAGCGGACCTCCTCCATCCCCGGCTGCTCGAGCATCCAGCCCACGAGCGCATCGGCGACGCGCCAGACGCAGAGCGTGCAGGTGAGGAGAATCGGCGACTCGAGCTCGCCGAGCTCGTTCACCTGCGTCGAGCCGAGCAGCTTGCCGAAGCCGTTGCCGACGACGATCGCGGCGGGAACGCGGGAGAGAAAGGGATTCTCGGCCGACGGAAAGATCGCCGTGACGCCGGTGTGCACCGAGTCGCCCGCGATCACCGTGCTCTGGCCGACGCGCACGCCGGCGACGTCGGTGATTGCATTCCACCGTCCGGGCCTGAAGATCCCTGGCGCGACGCCGAGGTCGCGAGCGCGGGCGCGGGCCTCCGTCTGCGCACCCAGCGCGAGCGGGAGGGAGATGAGTACGACGAGGACGAATCGCATCGGTCGCGAAAGCTAACCCGCGCGCGCCGCGGAAGAAATCGCTCGCCGCGGAGCCGGCGCGCTACCAGCGCTCGCGCCGAGAGAGCTCGGTGATGTGCGCGACGTGATGACGCGAATGCCACGCGTACAGCGCGAGCATGCGGTCGAGCGTCAGCACGCCGTTCTGCGGGTGCTCGAGTTTCCGCTCGAAATCGGCGCTGGTCATCGAGCGGAGGAGCTTCGTCCAGCGATCGTGCAGTCCATCGAGGATCGCGAAGGACGGGGCGAGCGGCCCACCCCGCGCGTCGGGAAACTCCGCCCAGCGCGCCTCGTCGTACGCCGTGATGCGCGGCGTATCCTCGGTGAGCGCGAGCTTGAAGCGGATGTACGAGTTCATGTGGCTGTCCGGGATGTGGTGCACGACCTGACGGACCGTCCACCCTCCGGGCCGATACCGGGTATCGAGCTTCGCATCGTCCATCCCCTGCACCGCCCGCCGCAGCTTCTCCGGGAGCTCGGCGATGACGTCGATGAATCCGGCGCGCTTCGCCGGATCGTCGCCGGAATACGTGAAGCGTCCTACCGGATAGCGGAGATCGGGGGTCTCGGTCGGCATCGTCGGCTCGGAGGGGTGAAGTGGTGGTCACGAAAGATGGAGGCGCCGGCGGCGCCGCGCCAACGCCGGTTCACTCTTGCGCGGCGTGGCGCGCGACACGAACGTAGCGCCCGATGAGCGACCCCCTGACTCTCTCCCGGCCGTACGCGGCGCGCGACGGTGCGCCGGTCATCCACGCCGTGGATCCGGCGATCTTCGAGCGCCGCTACTTCGCGCGGTGCATGGCCTGTGGATTCTGCGCCGATGCATGCTGCGCACACGGCGTCGACGTCGACGGGCGCGTGGAGGAGGCGTTGCTCGCCGAATCGGCGGCGATCGAGTCGCACACCGGGGTCCCGGTGGCGAGCTGGTTCGCGGGTCCCGCGCAGCCCGACGCAGACGTTCCGGGCGGCACGCTGCGCCGCACGGCGGTGCGCGACGGGTTCTGCGTCTTCCACACGCCTAACGGCCGCGGCTGCATGCTGCACGCGTACGCCCTTGCGACGGGGCGCGACTATCACCTGGTCAAGCCGATGGTGAGCACGCTCTTTCCGGTGACCTTCGGCGAGGGGACGCTGCTCGTGTCGGACGAGCTGGACGAGGGATCGCTCGTGTGTGGCGGCGACGGACCGACGGCGTACGAGGCCGCCCGGGACGAGATCCGGTACTACTTCGGCGACTCGCTCGTGAGCGAGCTCGATTCGCTCGCCGCGGGAATCTCGCGCGGCGCCGCGGCGGACGCGTAGCCCCAGAGCACGGCGGCGATGAAGAGCACGATCCCGACGAAGCGGATCACCGCCGCGATGCGGTCGTCGTAGCGCAGCACATCGAGCTCGGCGAGGATGAACGCCCAGTCGTGCTCTCCTCCCCCCACGAGGGGCAGCGCCTGCTCCTGCGCGTCGGCAACGTAGACCGCGACGTACCAGAGGTTCTCGGCGACCCACCAGAGGGCCACGCTGGCGGCGAACTGATCGCGGCGGCGGAGAAAGTAGCCGACGAAGACCGCGGGCACGATGACCTGGAAGAGACTGCCGCCCATCGCGGCGACGAGCTTCCCGAAGGGTCCGAAGACGATGTGTCCGGTCTCGTGAATCGGCAGGTTCACGTTGTCGATCGCCGCGAACTCGCCGGCGCGCAGGATCGCGATCCCGTACACGAGCAGCAGCGTCGTCAACGCGACACGCGCGACGCGGCCGACTGGCCAGCTCGAGGCGGGAATCGGCGAAGCGGTATCGGCCATCACGCACCAGACGCTCGGGCTCGCGACCGCGTTACGCCGCCGCCTCGACGGGATGTCCCGCGCTTACAGAACTCTGACGCGGTTCATGCGCGCAATCGCGCCGAACGCTGCAACCCTCGCGAAACTCCGCGCTGTCACACCCGTACGACGGACAGCGACCGCCGCGACGCTCGTCGCCACGACGCTTCCCCAGAAGACAGGAGACACCTCATGAAAGCACTCTTCAGCGCGGGCGACATCGTCGCCAGCAACTGCCCACATTGCCGCAAGGCCGTGCAATCCCGCTTCGAGCTCCGCACCGTGCGCATGCCGCGCTCGCGGCTGAGCGTGCGCAACGTGCTCGTGGACGTCTGCGGCCTGTGCGAGAACGTGATCGGGATCCCTGCCCAGTCGATCCCGCAGCTGCGAGAGGCCGGACTGGCGAAGTGAGCGGGCCGCGGCGCGGCCGTTAGGCACGCGCCGCGGCGCGGCGACGCGGCGAGCCGCCGGAACGGGCGGCTTTCGCCGCCCGGAACGCGTGATATCTTGGGTCCGTCCCTCACTCCGACCCATGCGCATCGACACCCAGATTCGACTCGCCGCCGCGGCCGCGCTACTCGGCGCCGTCGCCTGCTCCACCTCCAAACAGTCCGAGAGCGCGGGCGGCGTCGACTCCGCGGCGGTGCAGCCGGCGACAGCGTCCGCGGTCGCGCCGGCCCCGGGCGATTCGACTCCGCGTGCTGCCCTCGCGACGAAGAGCGACTCCGTGCTCGTCGTCTACAAGACGCCGACCTGCGGGTGCTGCAAGGGCTGGGTATCCAAGATGAAGGAAGCAGGGTTCGCCGTCGAAGTGCACGACCTCCCCGATCTCACGCAGATCAAGAAGAAGGCGGGGGTCCCCGAAGACCTGCAGGCCTGCCATACCGCGCGCATCGGCGGCTACGTGGTCGAGGGTCACGTGCCGGCCGCGGACATCCGGCGGCTGCTCGCCGAGCGCCCGAAGGTGACGGGAATCGGAACGCCCGGGATGCCGGTGGGATCTCCGGGGATGGAAGGAGCGTTCAAAGATCGGTACGACGTGATGACCTTCGGTGGCGGGAAGCAGACGGTCTTCGCGTCGCACTGAGTCACGCGGTCACGCTCCCGCCCCTCCGAGCACGATGCTCCAGACGACGATCAGAACCATCCTCACGCGCGAGCTGTATGCGCTTCGCCGCGGCGTGGAGGCGTACCCCGACGACGCGAGCCTGTGGCGCGCGGTACCCGGAATCGCGAACGTCGGGGGGACGCTCGTGCTGCATCTGTGCGGAAACCTCCAGCACTTCATCGGCGCGGTGCTCGGCGGGAGCGGCTACCGCCGGGACCGCGAGGCGGAGTTCAGTCGCAGGGAAGTCAGCCGCGCGGTGCTGATCGCGGAGATCGACGCCGCGATCGCGGCTGTCGCACGCGGGCTCGACGCGACGAGCGACGCGACGTTAGGCACCCGCTATCCGGAGAAGGTCGGAGGGCGCGAGGTGATGACCGCGGACATGCTCGTGCATTCGACCGCGCACCTCGCCTACCATCTCGGGCAGTTCGACTACCATCGGCGGATCGTCACCGGCGACGGGCGGACGATCGGCGCCGTCGCACCGGCGGAGCTGCCGCCGGTCGAGTAGCGTCAGTCGACGCGGATGCGGACCTCGTCGCTGCCCTGCGCCGACTCGGCGCGAATGACGTGTGCGCCACGGACGAGGGGGAGGCGAGGCACAGCAACGGCGCGGTCGTCGACGGTCCAGCGGACGCGGCTCGAGGCGCCCGCGGCGAGAAGCGCGATCGTGGCGTAGCGGGGATCGACCGAGGGCGGTACCGAGTAGCGGTCGCCGTCGCGCGGCGAGAGGATGCGGAAGCCGTGCGATTGGGCGTCGCGCGCCTGGGGGGCCCCCCCCGACTGCGAAGCTAGCATCCGCCCCGCCTGATCATCCAACCCTTCCCCCGCCTCCGTCACCACTCCACCGCTGCCCGCCGCGCGTGACTGCGCGAGCCACTCGGTATACGGCGCCGGAAGCACGAGCTTCCCGTCCACGTGCCAGTCGCAGCTGTCCGCCGGCTCGGTTCCGGGCGCGAACCATTCCGAAGCGCGCGGACAGCGAGCGCCCGCGCGCTTCCCCGAGAGGCGGCAGATCTCGACCTGTACCGCGCCTGCCTCCCGCGGAGTCACGAACGCTCCCGGGGGGTAGCGCTTCGCCACCTCGAGCACGGCACGGTGGAGCAGCGGCCCCGCTCCGGTGATCCCGCTGACACCTTCCATCGGGCGGCCGTCGAAGTTGCCGACCCACACGGCGACCGTGAAGCGCGCGGCGACCGCGGCGGCCCAGTTGTCGGTGAAGTGGCGGCTCGTGCCCGTCTTCACCGCGACGGGGAAGCCGAAGTCGAACGGCGTCGAGATTCCGAACCCCGGGACGCGCGCTTCCGGATCGGCGAGGATGTCGAGGATCAGCGCCGCCGAGCGGGCGGACATGACGCGGCGCGAGCGTCCCGGATCGCCGGGGCCGGCCAGCGGTCGCCAACGCACCGGATGCCACACGCCCCCCGTCGCGAGCGAGCGATAGGCGTTCGCGAGCTCGAGCAGGCTGACGTCGCCGTTGCCTAACGCGATGCCGAGCCCGTAGTGATCCGCCGACTGGCGGAGCGAGGCGAAGCCCGCGTCGTGCAGCGCGTCGAGGACGCTCGACGCGCCGAGCCGTTCCGCCATCTCCACCGCCGGAACGTTGTAGGAGCTTCCGAGCGCCTCGCGGATCCGCACCGGCCCATGGTAGCGATGGTCGTAGTTGCGCGGGCGATACAGTCCGATCGACGTCTGATACGATCGCGCGACGTCGGCCATGACCGTCGCCGGCGTGTAGCCGCGATCGAAGGCTCGCCCGTAGAGAAAGGGCTTGAGCGCCGATCCCGGCTGCCGCGGCGAGACCACCATGTCCGTCTGGCCCGCGGTGTCGGCCCAGAAATCGGGCGATCCGACCCAGGCGAGGATCTCGCCCGTCGGATTGTCGATGACGACCGCCGCCGCCTCGCGCACTCCACGATCGTGGAGGACGTCGACGGTGTGGCGGACTTCCGCTTCGATCGCCGTCTGGAGCGCGAGGTCGAGCGAGGAGCGCAGCGAGCCGTCGGCGCCCACCGCGCTGACGGCGAGCGACGAGTCGTCGGCCCACTGCAGCACGCGCGTCGTGAAGTGCGGTGCGACGAAGGGCGTCGCTTCGCCGCGAGGGCGCAGCGGTTCCTCGCGTGCACGCGCGAAGTCGGCCTCGGTGAGGAACCCCGCGTCCCGCATGCGGGCGAGGGCGCGGGCGCGCACGCGTGAGGCCCGGCGCGCCGACGCGAAGTGGTTATCCGCCGCC
>JABFXM010000310.1 GCA_013361745.1 Gemmatimonadaceae bacterium
GAGGTTGACGTGGGGGACTGGAGTTGACGTGGGACGGGGAATCGAGTTGTGGATGGGGGGACGACGTGGAGGGTGGATAAACGTGGGACGTGGGCCCACGTCCCACGTCGTCCCACGTCCCACGTCGTCCCAAGCCCCGCCATCGATTCCCCGTCCCACGTCAAATCCCACGTCGTAGGCACCGCTCTATATTGACTCATGAATTCCGTGGACATTCTCGCGATCGCGGCGCACCGCGACGACGTGGAGCTCACCTGCGGCGGGACGCTGATCAAGGCGGTGGGGCGCGGACAGACCGCGGCGATCGTCGACCTGACGCAGGGAGAGATGGGGACGCGCGGGAGCGCGGAGCTGCGGGCGCGAGAGGCGAGCCAGGCGGCGGAGGTCCTTGGCGTGAGCGCGCGGGAGAACGCGGGCTTTCCTGACGCCGGCATCGAGAACACGCCGCAGACGCGGGCGCGGTTCGCGGCGATGATCCGCAGGTTCAGGCCGCAGGTGGTGATCGCGCCGTCGCCGAGAGGGCGGCATCCGGATCATCGCATCGCGTCGGAGCTCGTGCGCGACGCGTGCTTCATCGCCGGTCTCGCGAAGGTCGAGCCGACCGTGCCGGTGCACCGGCCGCGGAAGGTGATCCACTGCATCACCTATCGCCAGGACTTCGAGAAGCCGACCTTCGTCGTCGACGTGAGTGCGGAGTTCGAGCGGAAGATGGAAGCGATCCGCTGCTACGCATCGCAGTTCGACGGGGCGATCCAGGCGGGTGAGGTCTACCCTAACGGCGAGCCGCTCTACGACATCGTCCGCCACGACGCGGCGTACTACGGGTCGCTGATCCGCGCCCGCTACGGCGAGCCCTTCTTCACCTACGAGACGATGCGCGTCGAGGACATCGCGGCGCTCGAGGTATCGACCTTCTGAGATGAGCCAGCCCACCGACGAGCTGACGTACACCGGCTATCTCGCGCTGCCCGAGCTGCTGAAGCTGCAGCGTCCCCGCTCCGCGCCCGAGCACCCGGACGAGCTGCTGTTCATCGTCGTCCATCAGGCGAGTGAGCTCTGGTTCAAGGTCATCCTTCACGAGCTCGACACGCTCCTCGGCCGGATGGAGTCGGACGACGCGCTCGGAGCGCTCGCCGCGTCGAAGCGCGTCAACACGCTGGTGCGGATCGTGACGCACCAGCTTTCGTCGCTGGAGACGCTGCCGCCGCAGCGGTTCGCCGAGTTTCGCGGCTACCTCGGCACCTCGAGCGGCTCGCAGAGCGACCAGTTCCGGGCGATCGAGGCGAAGTCGGGGCTGCGCGACGCGCACTTCATGCAGGCGATCTCGGAGCACGGCGAACCGCCGGCGCTGGTGCGCGAGGCGTTAGGCAGGCCGACGCTGCAGGAGACCTTCGAGCGAATGGTCGAGCGCGCGGGGACTTCCCTCGAGGCGATCTACACCGATCCCGAACAGAGCGCGCTCTTCATGCTCGGCGAGTCGCTGATCGAGTACGAGCAGGGGTTCGCGATGTGGCGCTTCCTGCACGTACAGCTCGTGGAGCGCGTGATCGGCCCGATGACCGGCGGTACCGGTGGCACGCTCGGCGCGAAGTACCTCTCGCGGACGGTGTCGCAGCGGTTCTTTCCGAGCCTGTGGGCGGTGCGCGGGAAATTCTACGGCGGCGCGGCGACGAAGTGACGCTGATCGACATCAGCGTCGTCACGGGAGTCGGCACCCCGGAGTGGCCGGGGGACACGCCATTCGCCTGCGGGTGGAGCGCGCGGATCGCCGACGGGTCGAGCGTCAACCTGACGACGGTCACGGCGAGCCCTCACGTCGGGACGCACGCGGACGCGCCGCTGCACGTGCGCGATGGCGCGGCGGGGGTGGAGGGACTGCCGTTAGGCGCGTTCGTCGGAAGGGTGGTCGTGCTCGGAGTCGAGGGTGCGCCACGCGACCTGGGCGACGAGCTGCTGGCGCGCGTGCCGGCGGGCACCGAGCGGCTGCTGCTGCGGACGGGGGTCTCGATCGCGACGGGCACCTTCCCTACCGACTGGCCGGCTCTCGGCGCTGAGTTGGCGCGGGCGCTGACGGCTGGCGGGCTCCGGCTGCTTGGCGTCGACGCGCCGAGCGTGGACCGGCGCGAGAGCAAGGCGCTCGATGTGCATCACGCGCTCTTCGACGGGGGCGCGTGCGTGCTGGAGAACCTCGACCTCCGCGCGGTGGCGGAGGGCGAGTACGAGCTGATCGCGCCCCCGATGCGATGGATAGGAGTGGATGCGGCGCCGGTTCGCGCGGTACTGCGAGTGCAGGGGAGTAAGGGAGGTAAGGGAAGTAAGGGGAGTAAGGGGAGTTAGGCACTGCCGCATGACGGTTACTTACTCCCCTAGCTCTTCTTACTCCCCTCACTCCCCTTCCCGTCGCCTAACGCTTCGGCGATCGACGCACGCTTGCCGACGAAAAACCGACCGAAGGTCGCGTAGATCGCGCTCACCTCGTCGAAGCGCATGTCGGTGACGATCTTCTTGAAGTCGAGCGGATCCTTCGCGACGAGCGTGACGCCCCACTCCCACTCGTCGAGGCCGATCGCGCCGCTGATCGTCTGCTGGATGCGGCCGGCGTAGCGGCGGCCGGTGAGGCCGTGCGCGTACATCAGCCGGCTGCGCTCCTCGAGGGTGAGCTGATACCAGTTCGCGCCCGGGTCGCGGCGCTTCGACATCGGGTAGAAGCACACGTACGGCATGTCCGCGGGGAGCGGCGGATGCAGCCGACGCTGGAGATGAGGGCTCGACCGCTCGGCGGCCGCGCGCTCGGCGAGCTTCGCGCGGTAGATCTCGTCGCCGACGGCGCCGCCGCGCGCCAGCGCCTCCTTCGCCAGCTCGGCGGTGATGTGGTAGAGACCAGCCTCGGCGACGCTGAGGAAGCTGTACTCGCGCCGCAGATGGTCGAAGAGCGGCGCGGCGGCGAGGACGCGCTCGGCGCGCCCGAGCGCGTCGAGGGTCGAGCGGGCGTGCATGACCATCAGCTCCCCCACCGAGCCGGCAAGAGCGACGGCGACGCTCCAGCCGCCACCGTCGGGGGAGGCGATCGAGGCGAGAAGGGTGTCCGCGTCGGCGAGCGTTGGCGTCCGGCGGTCGCCGAGGGCGCGCATCGCGGCGCGGTCGGCGGAATACACGTGGTGCGAGAGGTACCAGCCCTCGAGCGTCTCGGGCGGATGGGCGATGGCGGTCATGCGAAGAATGTACGTCGCGGTCCGCCGCGGGCGGAGGGGTGCGGCCGCGGTGAGGGGCGTACTTGCTGACCGCGCCTTCCAACACGATCTTCGGGCAGCATGCCGAACGCCGCGTGGTCGCCTCCGGTACGGAAGCCGGCGGAGCCGCCCAGGGTACGCCTCTTCACGCGCCTCCGACTTCGTCCGCAGCTCATGCTGCTGGCGCTGGTCGCGATGCTTCCCTTCGTCGTGCTCGTCACCGCGAACGTGCGGCAGCTCGCCGAGCACGAGGACGACGCGGTGCGCGCGGGCACCGCGGCGCTCGCGCGGACGGCGGCCGAGCGCGTGAGGGACCACGTCCACCAGGTGGACGCGCTCCTCCTCGTCCTCAGCCGCGTCGTCTCCACTCGCGCCACGGACGCGGCGCGCAACGACTCGCTGCTCCGCGCGATCAAGCGCACGCTTCCCCGCTACTACAACGACATCGCGGTGTGGACGCCTAACGGCGACAACATCGGCAGCTCGCGCGACTCGTCGGAGGACCGGTCGCGCAGCAACGTGGCGGACCGGAAGTACTTCCGCGAGGCGATCCGGACGCGCGCGACCGGCCTCGGCGAGCCGGCGATCTCCCGCTCGACCGGGGACTGGACGGTGGGTATCGCGCGCTCGATCCCGGCGCGCGACGGGTCGATCGCCGGCGTGGTGTCGGCGACGACGCGGCTGACGCGGCTGGGCGAGCTGCTGATCACGGGCTCGCTCCCTCCGGGGGCGGTCGTCACGCTCTTCGACGAGAACGGGCGAGTGCTCGCGCGAACGCTCGACTCGCCGCGGTGGAACGGCCGCGACGCGAGCCCGACGCGGATCTTCCAGCTCGCCACGACGGCCGGGCACGAAACGATCGAGACGCCCGGGATCGACGGAGTGCCGAGGCTCACCGGCTTCGCGCGCACGCGAGACCTGCCGTGGATCGTCGCGGTCGGCGTGCCGACGGACGCGGCGATGGCTCCGGTGCGGGCGGCGATCGGGCGGAACCTCGCGCTCGCCGGGCTCGCGCTCACCGCAGCGCTGCTGCTCGCCGGCTGGCTCGGCGGGCGCACCGCGCGGCCGCTGAAGACGCTGACCGCGGACGCCGTGGCCTTCGGCGCCGGGACGCTGTCGCACCGGACCGCCGTCGACGGGAGCAACGAGATCGGGCTGCTGGGCCGCGCGTTCAACGAGATGGCGCGCACGGTGGAGCAGCGCACGGCCGCCGTCCTCACGAACGAGGCGCGGGCGCGGCGGCTGATCGAGTCGAACCTCATCGGGATCGTCGTCACCGACGCGCGAGGGGGGATCGTCGAGGCGAACGACGTCTTTCTCGGGATCGTCGGCTACACGCGGCAGGAGCTGGCGCAGGGACTGCTCCATCGCGATGCGCTGATGCCGGCGGAGTTCCGCCCGATGGACGCGTGGGCGCAGCTGCAGATCGAACAGACGGGAAGCGCGCCGCCGTGGGAGCAGGAATACGTGCGCCGGGACGGCCGGCGCGTGCCGGTGCTCGTCGGGATCGCGCAGCTTCCCGGGATCGAGCGCCAGTACGCCAGCTTCGTGCTCGACCTCACGCAGCGCATCGCCGCCGAGGAAGCGCTGCGCGAGACGCACGACACCCTGCGCGCGCTCATCGTCGGCGCGCCGCTGGCGATCTTCTCGACCGACGCCTCCGGAAAGGTCGAGACCTGGAACCCCCAGGCCGAGGGACTGTTCGGGTGGAGCGCGCAGGAGGCGAGCGGGAAGCCATTCCCCCTCCCCGACGTCGCCGGCGACGGTGGGCTGCTGCGCGCGCTCGACAGCGCGCTCACGGGGGAAGCGGTGGCCGACCTCGAAGCGCGCGTGGGCAGCCGCGAGGGCGAGCGTCACGACGTGAGCGTCTCCGCGGCGCCGCTGCGCGACGCGCAGGGTGCCGTGCGCGGAGCGGTGGCCTTCGTCACCGACATCGCCGCCCGCAAGCGCGCGGAACGTGCGCTCGCCGAGCGCGACGAGCAGTACCGCCTCGTCACCGACGGGATCCCGCTGATGATCGCGTACGTCGACCGCGAGCGCCGCTACCGCTTCGTCAACGCCGCATTCGAGCAGTCGATGCGCAAGCCGCGGAGCATGATCGTCGGCGAGCGGGTGGAGGATGTCATCGGCGCCGAGACGTACGCCAGCATTCGCGAGCGGATGGACGAGGCGCTCGGGGGCCTCCCGTCGCGCTTCGACGTCGCGCTGCCCGAGCCCGCCGGCGCGCGGCGGCTCGAGGTGACATATATCCCGCACACGGCGCACGACGGAACGGTGGACGGGTTCTTCTCGATCGCCGCCGACGTCACGACGCGCCAGGCGCTCGAGGAGCAGCACCACCAGGCGCGCACGCTCGAGGCGGTGGGGCAGCTCGCCGCGGGGATCGCGCACGACTTCAACGACGCGCTGACGGTGATCAACGGCTACAGCGAGCTGCTGCGGCGCACGATCGAGCCGAGCGATTCGCGCAACGCCGATCTCGCCGAGATCGAGGAGGCGGCCGAGCGTGTCGCCGCGCTGGTGCGACAGCTGCTCGCCTTCGGCGGGCTGCAGACGGTGCAGCCCGTGGTAGGCCCCCTCAACGACATCGTCGCGAACGTCGAGCCGGCGCTTCGTCACGCGTTAGGCGAGGCCGTCGCCTTGAGCGTCTCGCTCGCACCGGATGCCGGCGACTGCTACGTGGACCCGGCGCGGGTGCAGCAGGTGCTGCTGGATCTCGCGCTCAACGCGCGCGAGGCGATGCCGGAGGGGGGACACGCGCACCTCGAGACCTGTCCGATCGACGTCGATGGGCAGGGCTCGCCGCGCCACCCCGGGCTTCCGGCGGGCGCGTACGTCGTCCTCGTCTTCAACGACAGCGGCGTCGGGATGGACGCGGAGACGAAGGCGCGCGCCTTCGCACCCTTCTTCACGACGCGTGAGAACACGCACGGCGCCGGGCTCGGGCTCGCCACGGCCTATGGCATCGTGCGCCAGCTCGGCGGGCAGATCTACGTCGAGTCCGAGCCCGGCGAGGGCACGACCTTCGAGATCTGGTTCCCGCGCGTCCCGTCGGGATCGAGCCTTCGCACGCCGCCGTCGAACGCGCTCGTCTGAGCGCCGGCGTCAGTACAGCAGGTAGGGCTCGCGCGCGGTGCGGAATGCGGCGTCCTGCGCGTCCCACTCGAGGAGGAGCGTCGGCAGGGTGCCCGCCTCGATCGCCTTGCGCAGCCTGTCCGTCCCCGCGAGCCGATCCATCGAGCCGCTGAAGGCGAATTCCGCGGGGTGCAGACGACGAACCGCGTCGATGAGCAGAAGCGTGGTCATGATGGGGCGATAGCGCGCGCGGTCGGTGATGACGAAGCGCACGCCGTTGAGCGGGACACCGCCGAACTTCCGCGCGTCGGCGCGCGGAGTGATGCGCACGGACTCGAAGCGCACCCCTGGCAGCCCACGCGCGTTCATCAGCTTCACGACGCTGTCCGCGTTCAGCCAGGGCGCGCCGGTCTGCTCGAAGGGAAAGTCGGTCCCGCGCCCCTCGGAGAGATTCGTCCCCTCGAGATAGACCGTCCCCGGATAGTTCAGGATCGCCTCGATGCGCGGCAGGTTCGGCGAGGGCGCGACGAAGGGAAGTCCGGTCTCGTCGCCCCACATGTCGCGGTGCCAGCCGCTCACGGGGATGACGGTGAGGTCGGCGCCGAGCGCGAAGACACCGTTGAAGTAGCGCGCGAGCTCGCCGATGGTCAGGCCATGACGCGAAGGCATCGGGTAGATGCCGACGAAGGAGCGGAACGCCGTATCGAGGATCCCGCCCTCGACGATGTTGCCGCCGACGGGATTCGGGCGGTCGAGCACGAGGAACGGGATCCCCTTCTCCGCCGCGGCCTGCATGCAGCGCGCGAGCGTGGACTCGTAGGTGTACTGGCGCACGCCGACGTCCTGGATGTCGAAGGCGAGCGCGTCGACGCTGTCGAGCATCGCCGGCGTCGGCTTCGTCGTCTCGCCGTAGAGCGAGTAGACCGGGAGCCCGGTCTTCTCGTCACGCGAGGAGCCCACCTTGTCCCCCTCGCGCGCCGTGCCACGAATGCCGTGCTCGGGGGAGAAGAGCGCGACGAGCCGGTAGTCGCGCGCGGCCGCCATGATGTCGATGGTGCTGCGACGGGCGCGGTCGATCCCGCTCTGGTTGGTGATCAGTCCCACACGCTTGCCGCGCAGCACGGCGGGCGTCGTCGCGGCGAGGGTTTCGATACCCGGCGACACTACGCCCTGGGAGACGACGACCGGCTGGGGGACGCGCGGCGTCTGCGCGCAGGCGTTGGTGACGACGAGAGTCGCGAGAAGGAGCTGCCGCATCGCGTGGGGATCGAGTGTCGGGAAGCGTGACGATCGGTGCTCAAGTATGGCGCCGCCGCACGCGTTCCTGCCAGCGCCCACGTCGCCGCTTGCGCCCGCGGGCGCGCGCTGTGCACACTCCACGGCGATGACAGTCATCGCGCCGCTCCCGCCGCCCGACGAGGCCCTCCGCCGCGATCGCCTCGCGCGCATGAAGCGGCTCGCGAGCGGGCTGCTGGTGCTCTCGACGCTGATCTTCCTCGCGGCGCGCGCGCTCGAGACTCGATACTCGTGGCTGGGCTTCGTGCGCGCCGCCGCCGAAGCGGCGATGATCGGCGGCCTCGCCGACTGGCTCGCGGTCACGGCGCTCTTCCGTCATCCGATGGGGATCCCGATCCCCCACACGGCGATCATCCCCGAGAAGAAGGATCAGGTCGGCCGCACGCTCGGCGGCTTCGTGCAGAAGAACTTCCTCGCGCGCGAGGTCATCGCGGCGCGGCTGCAGAAGCTGCGCATCGCCGAACGGCTCGCGCTCTGGCTGCGCGAGCCGGAGAATGCGCGCACGATCGCGCGGCAGGTGGCGAACGCGATCGCGCGCGCGCTGCCGCTGCTGGAGGACGAGGACGTCCAGCAGCTCATCGACCGAACCGTCTCGTCGCGCGTGCGGAACACCGCGGTCGCTCCGGTGCTCGGCAAGCTTCTCTCGCTGATCACGGCCGGGAATCGCCATCAGGAGCTGCTCGACCAGGCAATCCGTCTCGCCGCGCGTGGCGTCGCCGAGAATCACGATCTCATTCGCGAGCGAATCGCGGAGGAGAGCCCGTGGTGGGTGCCGGTCGCGGTGGACGAGAAGATCCACGAGAAGATCGTCGGCTCGATCGAGCGCACGCTGGAGGATATCCGCGACGACGAGGAGCATCCGCTGCGTGTGCGCTTCGACGAGGCGCTGCACCAGTTCATCGACAAGCTGCAGCACGACCCGGCGGTGATCGCGCGGGCGGAGCAGATCAAGAACGACACGCTGGACGCGGACGCGGTGCGCCGCTTCTCGACCTCGCTGTGGTCGGACACGAAGGAGGCGCTGATGCGCTACGCGGAGCGCACCACCGCCGCCGCGGCGGAGGGCGCGGGAACGCAGAGCGGCGCGCTCGAGCGGGCGCTCGCCGGCTTGGGCGAGGCGCTCCTCGCCGACCCGCACCTGCTCGCGCGCGCCGACGAGGCGATCGTGAACGGCGCGCTCGCGGTGGTCGAGCGGCACCAGGACGAGGTGGGCGCGCTCATCGCGAGCACCGTCAAGGCGTGGGATCCCGAGGTCACCTCGCAGCGCATCGAGCTGGCGATCGGCCGTGACCTGCAGTTCATCCGGATCAACGGCACGATCGTCGGTGGCCTCGTCGGCCTTCTGCTCTACACCGCGTCCCGCTTCATCGGCTGATCGTCAGCCGAGGACTTCCACCGCGACCGCCGAGTCGGTGGTGACGACGGCGATGGGATCGACGGTGACGGCGACCGCGGACTGGGTCGCATCGCCACCGCCGCTCGACACGTCGGCGAGCGCCGCACGCTCCTTCCGCCGGTCCTTCGTGCGGCCGGCGAGCGCGAACGCCGCGCCGAGTGCCGCCACTCCCGCGAGTGCCGCGAGCGGATGCTTCGAGACCGTGGTGTAGAGACTGACCCCTGCGACGTGTCCCGGCTGGTCGCCGCGCAGTCGCCCGCTGTCGGGAAGGGGCGCGTCGAGGGTGTCCTGACGGTCGTCGGCGACCGGCATGTCGGCGCGCTGCTGCGCCTCGAACTGCGTCGCGACCATGTAGCGGTCGGCGAGGCGCGGGGTGAGACCGAGCACGCCGATCAGCTTTCCGCCGGCGCCGACGGTGATGTCGCGCCGCGCGTGCTCCATGCAGAAGACGATCGCGTCGGCGGCGACGTCGGGCTTGTAGACAGGCGCCGGGTGCTTCGGCTCGACGTCCATGTAGTTGCGCGCGTGCTGCGGGTACGGAGTGTCGATGGCGCCGGGCTTCACGAGGGTGACGCTGATCGGCGTTTCCCTCTTATCGAGCTCCATGCGGAGGGCGTCGGTGAAGCCCTTCACCGCGTGCTTGCTCGCCGCGTAATGGCCCTGGAGCGGGATCGCACGATCGGAGAGGGTGCTGCCGACGTTGATCAGCGCTCCTCCGCCGCGACGCTCGAGGTGCGGGATCGCGATGAGCGAGCCGTTGACGACGCCCCAGTAGTTCGTGTCGAAGAGTCGCCGCGCGTCCTCGACGGGGACGTCGCGCAGCTCGCCGTAGATGGAGACGCCGGCGTCGTTGATCCACGTGTCGATCCCGCCCCATTCCTCGACCGCGAGCTTCGCGGCGAGATCGAGCTCCGCGAAATCGGCGACGTCGGCGACCGCCCAGATCGCCTTGCCGCCGGTGGCGTTGATCTCCTGCGCGACGCGGCGCAGGTCGTTCTCCTCGCGAGCGACGAGGAGGACACGCGCGCCCCTGGCGGCGGCATGACGCGCGGTGGCGAGCCCGATGCCGCTCGTGGCGCCGGTGATGACGACGACCTGCTCTCCGAGTGGCTTCAGCTGGATCTTCATGACGTCCTCTCCGCGGGCGTGATCGCGCGGGCCCGGGCCGTCGCCACGAAGCGGAGGCCGTTCGCGCGAGACTCGACGCGGCAGAGGGCGTGCCAGTCGCCTACGGGATGTCGACGAAGCGCTCGTACAGCTCGTCGAGCGCGACTCGCGGATCGTGGCAGAGTCCTTCGTGGATCGGCGAGCTCTGAATGACGTCGGAGCGCGGAGCGGTGAGCCAGTGGAAGCGCTCCGACGGGGGCGCGAGCGCGACGGGGCCCGCGCTCGGATCGCCCTCGGCGACCGCGCGGCAGGCGCGCAGGTAGCGCTCCAGGAGCTCGTGATCGATCTCGGGAACGCGCGCCCGCAGCGTCGCGCCGTCCTCGATCGCGCGCATGCCGATGAACTCCGCGGTCCGTGCGTGCACCATCACCCCGACGGGGACGAAGGCGCCGACGTAGACGTGCGGCACGATGCGGAGCACGGCGAAGTCGTAGGAGATCCAGCGCGGATCGCTCGGGAGCGTCGTCGCCGTCATCGGCGTGCCTGCAGCCGGCGACGCGGCTCGCGCCGCAACGTCTCGCGCGCCTCGACCGCGGCTGCGACGAACGTCTCCGACGCGGCGAGTCGAGTCGTGAGGTAGTCGCGGTAGCGCGCACGCGCCTCCTCGCCGGAGGAGAACTCGCGGCCGTTGACCGCGTCGAGCAGCAGCGCGTCGGGAACCGCCGAGAGAACCTGGTCGACGACGGCGGGGGTCAACATGCGCCGCATCTCCGCATCGGCCGCCTGCAGGTCACCGCTCTCCTCGAGCAGAACGTGGCTCTTGATGAGCGGGAACGCGCCGCGCGCACGGGCGGCGTCGACCGACTGCCAGTCGTGATGCGCGTAGAGCGCCGCGCCGTGGTCGATGAGCCAGGGCTCACGCTTCCAGACGAGGAGGTTCGGATTGCGATGGGTGCGGTCGGGGTTCGTCACGAAGGCGTCGAACCAGACCAGTCGTGTCGCGAGCTCCGACGACACGTATTCGCGCGCCGCCGAGGGGTCGAAGTTGAAGGCGCCGTCGAGGTAGCGCAGTCCGACATTCACCCCATGGCTCTTCTTGAGGATCTCCTGGATCTCGGGATCTGGCTCGCTTCGTCCGAACGCGGGACCGATCTCGACGAGCGCGAGCGACGGCGTCGGCAGCCCGACGGATTCCGCGAGCATGCCCACGATGAGCTCGGCGATCAGCGCCTTCGGGCCCTGGCCGGCACCGCGGAACTTGACGACGAAGAGACCGCCGCCATCGGTATCGACGACGGCCGGAAGCGATCCGCCCTCGCGCAGCGGCTGGAGGTAGCGGGTCGCGTCGTAGCGAAGGAGCTCTGGGCTGGGCACGCGCGAAATCTCGCCGCCGGGCGCGGAACGGCAAGGCGTACCCGCCCGGCTCGCGACCGATGCGCCGCGCACCCGCCGTCCTCCGGCGAAGTTGTTGCATAACGGGACGTTGCAATTCCCCACCGTTCAGCCCAGCCGGACGCCAACCATGAACGATCGACTTACGACCGACGATGCCAACGAGCAGAACCGATTACTCGTCGAGATGTCACCCGAAGCTCTCGACGTGATGCGCCAGCGGCTCGAGCCTTTCACCGCCGAGCTGCGTGAGGTCCTGTACGAGCCGGGGCAGACGATCACGCACGTCTACTTTCCCACCGATGGGGCGATCTCCCTCCTCGCCCTCCTCGGACGCGACGAGACGGTCGAGGTCGGGACCGTGGGATGGGAAGGGTTCACCGGACTGCCCTTGCTGTTCGGCCTCGACAGCGAGCCATTCCAGGCGATCACCCAGTCGCCCGCGCGCGGCTGGCGCATGTCGGCGAACGACTTCCGGGCGGTGAGCAAGCATCCCGCGGTGCGCGACGTCCTTCTGCGCTACGCGCAGGCGTACCGCGTTCAGGCCGGCCAGGCGTCGGCGTGCAACCGCGCGCATTCCCTCGAGGAGCGGTGCGCCCGCTGGCTTCTGCAGATGCACGACCGCGCGCGCGGCAAGGACTTCATCCTCACGCACGACTTCCTCGCCGGGATGCTCGGCGTGCGCCGAGCCGGCGTCACCGTCGCGGCGGGGAAGCTCCAGCAGGCGGGGCTCATCCGATACAAGCGCGGGCTCGTGTCGGTGCTCGACCGCGCGGGACTCGAGGCCGCGTCCT
>JABFXM010000259.1 GCA_013361745.1 Gemmatimonadaceae bacterium
CGCCGTCGCTGGCCGAGCGCCTGGCGACGGCGCTCTCGCTCACAGCGCCGGAGATGCTCCTCACCGGCGAGCACCGCATCCCCGATCTCGACGAGGAGCGCATCGTCGACATGACGCGGCGCGTCGTCGAGGAAGCGGCGGCGCGCGATCACGTGGTGCTCGTCGGCCGCGGGGCGCAGAGCATGCTCGCCGAGCGCACCGACACCCTGCACGTCTTCTGCTACGCCCCGCCGGCGTCGCTCGCGGCGCGCGTCGCGCAGCGTCTCGGGGTCAGCGGCGCGGAAGCGGCGCGGGTCGTGGAGCAGACCAACCGCGAGCGCGAGCAGTACGTGAAGCGCCACTGGAACCGCTCGTGGCGCGGGATCGAGAACTACCACCTCTGCTGCAACACCGAGTGGCTGGGGATCGAGGGGACGATCCGCCTGATCGTCGAAGCGGCGGAAGGAAGGGGTCGGGGGCCAGGAGCGGTCGGCGCCGACCCCTGACCCCTGACCCCCGACCCCTTCTCACAGTCTCGCCAGCTCCCGGTGCTCCGTGTAGGCCCACGCCGTCAGGCCTAACACCAGCGTGGCGCCGCCGCCGATCGCCCACTGGGGGCCGACGACGCGGGCGACGGCGCCGGCGACGAAGTTACCTGCCACCTGCGAGAGCCCGACGACGACGAGGGAGTAGGCGGCCATGAGGCGGCCGCGGAACTCGTCGGGGACGAGCGACTGCAGGAGTGCGTTGCAGAGCGCGCCGTTGAGGATCATCGCGCAGCCGACGACGAGCAGGATCAGCCAGGCGACGTGGAAATGGCGCGTCGTGGCGAGGCCGATGAGCATCGTCCCGAAGACCACCGTCGACCAGAGCAGCAGCCGGCCGCGCGCGACGCGGCGCCCGACCGCGGCGAGGAAGAGCGCGCCCGCGAGTCCGCCGATCCCGACCGCCGTGAGCAGCGAGCCGTACCCTCCCGCGCCGGTGCCGAGCCGGTCGCGCGCGACGACCGGCATCAGCGCGAGATAGGGCGCGGCGCAGATGCTGACCCCCGTGACGAGGATCATGATCACGCGCACCTCGGTGGTCCTGAGCATGTAGCGGATCCCGGCGCGCATCTCGCTTCCCTCGGTCCGCCGCGTCCTCGGCGTGCGCGTGGCGAGGCGGATCATGAACAACCCGACGAGCACCGCGAGGTAGCTCGCCGCGTTGAGCGCGAAGCACCAGGCGATCCCCGCACCGGCGATGACGACGGCGCCGATCGCCGGACCGACGATGCGGGCGAGATTGAAGCCGCTCGAGTTGAGCGCGATTGCCCCGGCGAGGTCCTCGCGATTCACCAGCTCGATGATCATCGACTGGCGCGCCGGGATCTCGAAGGCGCTGAACAATCCGTTGAGGGCGGACAGGCCGAGCAGCCAGCCGATGGTGACGTGTCCGGTGAGCGTGACGATCCAGAGCGTCAACGACTGCACGAGCATCAGCGCCTGCATGGCGCGGACGATCTTCAGCTTGTCGAGCCGGTCGGCGACGACCCCCGCCTGCAGCGAGAGCGCGACGACCGGCACCGCGCCGACGGCGCTGACGAGGGTGACGAGGAACGCATTGTTCGTCAGCTCGAGGGCGAGCCACCCCTCGCCCATCACCTGCATCCACGTCCCGATGAGGGACAGTGTCTGGCCGATCCAGAAGATCCGGAAGTTCCGATGCTCGCCGAGGACCCGGAACGGGTTGTTGCGGCGGATCGTTCGGATGGACCGGACGTGGAGAGGCGTCTCGCGCATTCCGGCTGAATCTAGTGAGAGGACGAGAGGTGAAACGGCGGGGCCGGTGCCGTTTGAATGAGCGGGGCGGGGAGCGGGATACTGCGGCGCGGGGGCGGGGGGCGGGACGCGCGGCGCCTGTGGCCCCGCTGTCGGCCTCTATTGCTTCGATGGTGCGGGTCGGGGTGGTCGCGGGTCGCGTGGGGGTTCGTCAGTCTGCCGCTATCGCGTGATTCGCGGGCGAGAACAGCCGAGGTGCTGAGGCTCGTGAGAACCACCCAGGCCGTCAGGCCGTTCTCGAGACTCTCAGAGCCTCAGCCATCTCCCTGCCAACCGCGCGATGCTCGAATGCACCCCGAGCCCCCACGCGGCCCGCGACGAAGCGACGATGAGCCGGCAGTCCCGCGCCCGCCCCGCTCTCCCGCGGCGATGGTCCTGGCCCTATCCTCCAACTGGCCCGAGGCGAGGCGGAAATGAAGTTTCATACTTACACGAAGTTCTCCCCGGAGATGGCGGATGCCGTCGATCTCCAGGCGTTGCTCGACAAGCTCGCCGACTTTCTCCTCCAGTCGGGTTTCGCCGGCGGGCAGAGCTCCTCCTTCGGCTGGAACGACTTCGACGACGAGGGCGATCGCTCCCTCGACGCGCTGAAGCGGGCGATCCTCGATGCGCTGATGGAGAGCGGGCAGTTCACGCCGGAGATGCTCGAGGCGCTGCGCGGGGACGCGGACGGCGACCCGGAGGGGCAGGCGAAGCTCGCGCAGCTCCTCGACCAGCTCGTGCAGCGACTCATCCAGGAAGGGTTCCTCAACGTCGGCAACGCGCCGCAGGTCCCCGCCGGCCACCAGCCGGTGACGGGGCCCGGCTCGCTCGCCCAGGCCGCCGCGAAGGACGTCCAGTTCAATCTCACCGACAAGGCCATCGACTTCCTCGGCTACCGTACGCTGCGGTCGCTCCTCGGGTCGCTGGGCAAGTCGAGCGCGGGGAGCCACGACACCCCATTCCTCGCGACCGGGATCGAGTCGGACGGCGACGTGAAGGAGTACGAGTTCGGCGACACGATGAACCTCGACGTCATCGCCACGCTCAAGGCGTCGCTGCAGCGCACCGGCTCTCTCGCCGTGCCGATGGACATCGACTACGGCGACCTGATGGTGCGGCAGGCGGAGTACCGCTCGAGCTGCGCGACGGTGCTCATGCTCGACTGCTCGCACTCGATGATCCTCTACGGCGAGGACCGCTTCACCCCCGCGAAGAAGGTCGCGCTCGCGCTGACGCACCTCATCCGCACGCAGTTCCCCGGCGACACGATCAAGGTCATTCTCTTCCACGACAGCGCCGAGGAGATCCCGATGGGCGCCCTCGCCGGGGCGCAGGTCGGGCCGTACCACACCAATACCGCCGAGGGTCTCAAGCTCGCACGCCGCCTCCTTCTCGCGCAGAAGAAGGACATGCGCCAGATCATCATGATCACCGACGGCAAGCCGAGCGCGCTGACGCTGCCTAACGGCCAGATCTACAAGAACTCCTTCGGGCTCGACGCGGGGGTGATCGCCGAGTCG
>JABFXM010000019.1 GCA_013361745.1 Gemmatimonadaceae bacterium
GACGACGGGGTCGAGCTGGTGCGCGCGCAGGCTGTCGCGGCGCGCGGTGCTGTCGGCGGGCACGCCCTGGGCGGCGGCGTGGCGCGGGGCCGCGAGCGTCGCGAGGACGCACGCGGCGAGGATCGGGAATCGGTTCACGGAAGCCGGGTGTCGATGGAGGCTGGTCGGGGGCGCCTTCGCACTGCGCCCACGACGCAACCTAGCGAGGGAGCAGACGCGGGGCAGGTGGCGCCGGAGCGGCGCGCGTCTATCTTCACCGCAACCGAACAACCCGAGGCAGTCGCAGATGCGGACGCACCTTCTCGTCGCCATCGTCGCGCTCTTCCCCCACGTCGTGGCCGCGCAGGCCCCGGCCTCCCGCGCCGCCGCTCCGCGCGTGCGCACCACCGCCGGCACGGTCGAAGGAATCATCGACTCGAGCGGGGTCCGCGAGTTCCGCGGGATCCCGTACGCCGCGCCGCCGGTGCGCGAGCTGCGCTGGCGTCCGCCGCAGCCGGCGCCGCGCTGGCAGGGCGTGCGGAAGGCCGACCGCTTCGCCGACCAGTGCATGCAGGCGCGCGTCTTCGGCGACATGGTCTTCCGCAACGCCGGCGTCAGCGAGGACTGTCTCTACCTCAGCGTCTGGACGCCGCCCGCGGCGACGAAGGCGCCTAACGGCGGCGCGCCGGTGCTCGTCTACTTCTACGGCGGCGGCTTCGTCGCCGGCGACGGGTCGGAGCCGCGCTACGACGGGGCGAGCATGGCGCGGCGCGGGATCGTCGTCGTGACGATGAGCTACCGGCTCGGCGTCTTCGGGTTCTTCTCGCATCCGGCGCTGAGCGCGGAGTCGCCGCACCACGCGTCGGGCAACTACGCGCTGATGGACCAGACCGCGGCGCTGCGCTGGGTGCGCGACAACATCGCGGCGTTCGGCGGCGACCCGACGCAGGTCACCATTGCCGGGGAGTCGGCGGGCTCCTTCTCGGTGAGCGCGCAGATCGCGTCGCCGCTCGCGAAGGGCCTCTTCGCGCGGGCGATCGGCGAGAGCGGCGCCTTCTTCTCGAGCACGCTCTCGACGCCCACGCGCGCGGAGACGGAGCAGAACGGAGTGAAGTTCGGCGAAGCGCTCGGCGCGACCTCGCTCTCCGCGCTGCGCGCGCTCTCGGCGTACGAACTGCTCGCGGCCACCGGGCGGCAGGACCTGCCCCGCTTCGGCGCGAACGTGGACGGGTGGTTCTTCCCCGAGCTGCCGGCGGACATCTACGCGGAGGGGAAGCAGGCGCACGCGCCGCTGCTCGCGGGCTGGAACTCGGAGGAGTCGTCGGCGCGCGGCGTGATGCAGGAGACGCCGGATTCGGCGAGCGTGCGCGCGACGCTCGCGCGGCTGTTCGGCGACCGGGCGGCGGAGGCGGCGAAGGTATTTCCGGCGAGCAGCGCCGACGAGGCGCTGCAGTCGATGACCGATCTCGCGAGCGACCGATTCATCGGGTACTCGACCTGGAAGTGGCTCGACGTGCACGGTCGCACGAGCGGCCAGCCGGTCTACCGCTACCTGTACGCACGTCCGCGTCCGGCGACGGTGGCGACGACGGGCCCCGGGGCGGCCGCCGCCGGCCGCGGCGCCGTGCACTCCGCCGAGATCGAGTACGCGTTAGGCAACCTGCCGCTGAACAAGGTCTTCGCCTGGACGCCGGACGACTACAAGGTCTCGGCGACGCTGCAGGGCTACTTCGCGAACTTCATCCGGACGGGGAACCCGAACGGTCCCGGGCTGCCCGAGTGGCCCACGGGCAACGTCGGCGCGAACGGGGAGGTGCGGCGGATGCGGATCGACGTCGACTCGAAGGCGGAGCCGGAGCCGCGGGCTCGGTATCTGTTCGAGGATCAGGCGGGGAGGAAGTAACCGATGGTTGTCGGTCGCCAGTTGTCCGTTGTCAGTTACCGGCAACTGGCCACTGGCAACCGGCAACTCTCTTGATCCAACGAACGTCCGCGCGTATCTCATGGCGTCAAACACGAATCGGAGCACGCAATGCCGCTGAAGCGGAAGGTGCGGTACGGGATGGTGGGTGGGGGACCGGGCGCGTTCATCGGCGCGGTGCATCGCAAGGCGGCGGCGCTCGACGGTGAGATCGAGCTCATCGCCGGCGCGTTCTCCTCGGACGCGAAGAAGTCGCGCAAGCAGGGCGAGGAGCTCTTCCTCGACCCGGCGCGCGTCTACGGCTCGTGGAAGGAAATGGCCGAGAAGGAGCGCAAGCTCCCCGAGGGCGAGCGGATCGACTTCGTCTCAATCGTCACCCCCAACGCGTCGCACTTCGCGATCGCGCGTGCCTTCATCGAGGCCGGATTCCACGTCGTCTGCGACAAGCCGATGACGACGACCATCGAGGATGCGGAGGCGCTCTGCAAGCTGGTGAAGAAGCACGACGTCGTCTTCGCGCTGACGCACAACTACACCGGCTACCCGATGGTGAAGCAGGCGCGCGAGCTCGTGCGCCAGGGGAAGCTCGGGAAGATCCAGAAGATCGTCGCCGAGTACTCGCAGGGATGGATCCTCGCGGTGAGCGGGATGAGCATCTGGCGGCTCGACCCGAAGCATGCCGGGATCTCCTCGGCGATCGGCGACATCGGCGTGCACGCGCTGAACCTCACGCAGTACGTGACGGGGCTCGAGCTCGAGTCGATCTGTGCCGACCTCACGAGCTTCGGCGAGGGCTACGAGCTGGAGGACGACGCGAACATCCTCGTCCACTTCAAGGGCGGCGCGCGCGGGATCATCGTCGCCTCGCAGATCTCCGCCGGCGAGGAGAACGGGCTGCGCCTTCGCGTCTATGGCGACAAGGCGGGGCTCGACTGGAAGCAGGAGAACCCGAACTACCTCGACGTCCTCCGCGCCGATGGACCGGCGGAAGTCTGGAAGCGCGGCAACGACTATCTCGCGCCGATCGTGAAGCACAACACGCGCATCCCCTCCGGCCACCCGGAAGGCTTCATCGAGGGATTCGCGAACGTCTACCGCAACGCCGGCCGCACCATCGCCGCTGGCCTCGCCGGCGAGAAGCCGGGCGAGTTCGACACGGACTTCCCGACGGTGCAGGACGGCGCGCGCGGCGTGCACTTCATCCACATGGCCGTCGAGAGTGGAAAGAAGCGCGCGTGGGTGGACGCGGCGTACGTGCCGCCGGGATGATGATCGGTTGCCAGTTGTCAGTTGCCAGTTGTCGGTCACTAACGACTGACAACTGACAACTGACAACCACGACCGCCGCCGACCCCCGACCCCTGACCCCTGACCCCTGACCCCTGCATCCAT
>JABFXM010000422.1 GCA_013361745.1 Gemmatimonadaceae bacterium
CGATTCGGCGAAGAAGCGGGTCGAGTCGCTCGCGCGCGACGCGAAGGCGAGCACGGTCGTGCTGAGCGCCGAGCTCCAGGCGCTCGACAGCGCGCGGCGCGAGGACTATGCCTTCGCGCGCTCGCTGATGAAGGTGCCGTCGATCGAAGGCCCCGACCTCGGTGGCGCGCTCTTCGGCGACGTCAGCATCGACCGCTTCCAGAAGATCATGTACTGGGCGGAGATGGCGCAGAAGTACGTCCCGCCGGGTCTCCTCCCGCGCGAGCAGCCGGGCCCGAAGCGGTTGCGGATGGCGGGGAGCACCATCGCGTTTCCCAGGGCGCGCGAGTATCCGGACTTCCTCCTCCGCCGCGGCGACATCGATCTAGGCGTCGGGGGCCGCAACGCGGCGAGCGGGAAATACGTCGTCTCCGTCACCAACGTGACGACGATGCCCGCGCTCGTGCGCGAGCCGACGCGCTTCACCCTCACCCGCCGCTCGACGGCCGGAATCGTCGCCGCGGTCGACGCGGCCGGCGTGCTCGATCACGTCGGCGGCCGGATCCGCGACTCGCTCGCCGTCGACGCGAGCGGCGTGACGCTGCCGAGCTTTCCGCTCCCCGGGCTGCCGATGCGCGCGACGCTCGGTCAAGGGACGAGCCGCATCGACGTACTGCGCGCCGGCGATCGTGTCGCCGCCCGCTGGACGATCCGCGCGCCGGGCGTGACCTGGCAGCGCACGGACTCGATCGCGATGGGCGCGGGAGTGAAGAACACGATGGAGGCGCTCGCGGTGCGCGTCATCGAGGGGGTGAACGATCTCGAGATCGTCGCCGACCTCACCGGCCCGATCGCGAAGCCCGCGCTCGCCGTGCGCTCGAATCTCGACCGCATCCTCGCCGACCGCATGCGCGCCGTCGCCGGCGAGGAGATCGCGAAGGCCGAGTCGAAGGTCCGAGCCCAGGTCGACCGCATCGTCGACGAGAAGACCGCGCCATTGCGCGCGAAGGCAGACTCGCTGCGCGCGCAGGGCGAACAGCTCGTCGCCGACGCGCGCACGCGTCTCGACGAGGAGAAGAAAAAGCTCGACGAGCGATTGAAGGCGCTGCTCCCCGGCGGAGGGCTGATCAAGCTTCCGGGGGAGGAATAGCCTCTCCTCGTGCCGCGATTTCGCCGGCGCTGGCGAGTCTCTCGCGTCAGCCGGCTCCTGTCTCGGGTCGCGTGAGGAGTCATCGCGCATTCGGGGATCGCGCGGACTTGTCAGGGAGAACGACGTGAGCACGACGGGAGAAGGGCGGAAGATTCTACTCGCACGAGCCGGGATGCTTGCTGGGAAGGCAGTTCTCCCGCCGTGCTCGCGCTCTTCTCTTGCAGTTCTCCCTGCCAAGATCGCGCGATCTCGCCGCGAAGACAGACCCCGACGCGACCCGCACCCGCGGCCCACGCGTCACGAGCCCCGCATTGAAGCGGGTTACGCCTTGCTTCTCCCCGCCCCGAAGGTGATCAGTGCGACCGCGCCGACGATGATCGCGGCCGCGACGACGGTCCTCGGTCCGACCGGCTCGTGCGCGATCGCCCAGCCGAGCAGCACGGCGACCACCGGATTGACGAAGGCGTAGGTCGAGACCAGCGCCGGCTTGCTCACGCGGATCAGCCACGCGAAGGCGCTGAAGCCGATCAGCGAGCCGAAGACCACGAGGTAGAAGTAGCCCGCGATCGACGCGTGGCTCGCGTGCGCGACGTCGAGTCGCCCGTACTCGCCGGCGATCGCCGCGACGACGAGCAGCACCATGCCGCCCGTGAGCATCTCGAGCCCGGTCGCGAGCACCGCGCTCTCCGGGAGCGCCGCTCCGCGCGAGTAGAGCGAGCCGATCGCCCAGGAGAGCGAGCCGAGGACGAGCGCGGCCGCGCCTAACGGGTCCACTCCGCCGCCGGAGAGCGACCCCGGCCCGACGAGGAGGGCGATGCCGATCATCCCGACGGCGATGCCGATCGCGACTCCCGCGCGCGGCGCGCGCCCGCCCGGCCGGATCCACTCGACGAGCACCATCCAGAAGGGCATCGACGCGACGAGCAGCGCCGCGAGCCCCGACGGCACCCGCTGCTCGGCCCAGACCACGGCGCCGTTCCCGCCGGCGAGGAGGAGGGTGCCCGCGATCGCGGCCGCGCGCCAATTGGCTGCCGTCGCGCGTGCGCCGTCGCGCCACCACGCCCAGAGGGCGAGGAGCGCACCCGCGAGGACGAACCGCGCCCCCGCCATCGCGAATGGCGGGAGCGTTTGCACCGCGTAGCGGATCGCGAGATACGTCGAGCCCCAGCTGACGTACAGCGCCGCGTACGCGGTGAGCACCATCGCGCGACTCGGGCGCGCCTGACGGTCGGTGGCGGAGTGCGCGAGCGGGAGACGCGCGGTCGTGTCGGTCATGATGTCGAAAGCTCGACGGACGCGCGCTCTCGAACAACCCGGATCACGCTGTGAGCAATCAGGGGTCAGGGGTCAGGCGTCTGCAAGGGCGACGAGGGAGCGGCCCTCAGCTGCTCCCTCGTCCCACGTCTCTCGTCTGCCGACCCCTGACCCCTGACCCCTGACCCCTTTAGTACCCCAAGGCTGCATCCGCCGCCTTCGGCCGCCAGATGGCGAGCAGCTTCGCGATCGTCGGCGCGACCTGGGTGATGCGCGCGGAGGTCGGGAGCTTCGCGTGCGCGACTCCCTTTGCCACGAGCACGAAGGGGATCAGCTGGTCGCCCCCCGCGGACGTGCAGTGCTCGCGGAAGGCCGGCACGTCGGGCGTCGCGACGCAATGATCGCCGTGGCCGCCGCCGTGGTCCGCGGTCACGATGAAGGCGATGCGTCCCGCTTCGACGTCCGCCGCGACCGCGGCCCAGATGCCGGCGATCGCCGAGTCGACGTGTACCGCCGCGGCGCGGTAGTGCGGCGCGAGGCTGTCCGTGCCCGCGGCGGTGGTGACGCCGGGGACGATCCACCCCGAGTCGTGCCCCGCGAGGTCCGCGCCCGAGAAGTGGACGAAGAGGAGCGTCGGCTGCCTGCTGCGCTCGAGCGCGATCGCCCGCCCGCGCACCGAATCCTCGGCGAGGTCCGCCGCCGTCAGCGTGTCGACCGCGAACAGCCGCTGTGCATCGGCACGGCGACCCGCCGGCACGAGCGCGGCACCGGCCACCGCCGCGCTGCTTCCGCCCGCGCCGCGCACCCACGCGAACACCGTCGACGCGCCATTGATGTCGAGCGCGATCGCCTTGCTCGCGTCGAGGTCGTTGCTCGTGATCCCGAGCGTCGTCACGTGACGCACTGT
>JABFXM010000240.1 GCA_013361745.1 Gemmatimonadaceae bacterium
CGCAGCGGTTCGGGGACAACACGCTCAGGATCCCGACGCTGATCCGCGGCGGGTCGACGCGGAAGGCGTGAAGTCAGGTCCGACGACCACCGAGGACAGGCGCGGCGCATGAAGTCACTCTGGCAGGAGGAGACGCGGCGCGAGCTGCTCGCGCGGGCGCACAGGCTGACGCCGACGAGCAGCGCGCGGTGGGGCAGGTTCACGGTGGACCGCATGCTCGCGCACGTCGTGGACGGATTCCTGATGGCGATGGGCGACGTCGCGACCTCGCCGCGGCGAGTGCCGATCCCGATCGATCGCTGGCCGCTCAATGTCCTCTTCATTCACCTCGTCGGCATGCCGAAGCACGCACCGACGGCGCCGGAGCTGTTGAGCCGGGCACCGGGGACGATCGACGCCGAGCTGCGCGAGCTCGAGACGCAGCTCGCTCGCTTCGCCTCGATGCACGGCCGGACCGACTGGCCCGCCCATCCGTTCTTCGGCCGTCTCTCGCGCCGGAGCTGGGGAGTGCTCGGCTACAAGCACGTCGATCATCACCTGAGGCAGTTCGGCGTATGAGCCGTGTCGCCGCGCGGCTCGCTGCGTCGCTCGCGTTGATCGCGCCTGTCGTCGCCGCCGCGCAGTCGACCGGCATCCGCAGCTGGTGCAACCCCGTCGACGTCGACTACCGCTACAACTTCGAGCAGATCAACACCGGCCCCTCGTATCGGAGCGGCGCCGATCCGGTGCTCGTGACGCAGGGCGGACAGTACTATCTCTTCGCGACGATCGCCGCGGGATACTGGCGCTCGCCCGATCTCGTGCACTGGACCCACGTGAATCCGAGCCGCTGGCCCTTCGAGGACGTCGTCGCGCCGGCGGCGCTCTCGGTGCGCGACACGATCTATCTCCTCGCGGCGCGGATGGAGCCGGCGCCGGTGCTCTTCACGACGAAGCCGGCGACGGGGAAGCTCGAGTTCTACAACCGGATGATGCCCCCGCTCCCGTACGCGGCGGCGCGCGGCGATCGCGCCGACATCCCCGACGACTCGACGCCGCCGGGCCCGTGGGATCCGGCCTTCTTCCACGACCCGGACACTGAGCGCTGGTATCTCTACTGGGGCTCGTCGAACACCTATCCGCTCTACGGGATAGAGCTCGACAAGCGCAAGCGCTTCGCGTACGTCGGGCGACAGGTGCAGGTGCTGCGGCTGCACCCGGAGCTGCACGGGTGGGAGCGCTTCGGCCAGGACCATCGCGACCCGCGCACGCCCTTCGTCGAGGGCGCGTGGATGACGAAGCACGGCGGCAAGTACTACCTGCAGTACGGCGCGCCGGGGACGGAGTACAACGTCTACGCGAACGGCACCTATGTCGGCGACGCACCGTTAGGCCCCTTCCGCTACGCGCCGTACAATCCGGTCGCCTACAAGCCGGGCGGCTTCATGGTCGGCGCGGGGCACGGCAACACATTCCAGGACCTGCACGGCAACTGGTGGAACACCGGCACGGCGTGGGTCGCGGTGAACTGGAACTTCGAGCGGCGCATCGTCCTCCATCCGGCGGGGTTCGACGCGGACGGGGACATGTACGCCGACACGCGCTTCGGCGACTTCCCGCACTGGGCGCCGACGAAGCGGTGGAAGAGCAGCGACGAGCTGTTCACGGGGTGGATGCTGCTCTCCTGGCGGAAACCGGTCACGGTGTCCTCGGCGCTCGACTCCTTCCCCGCGCGCAACCTCACCGACGAGAACCCGCGCACCTTCTGGGTGGCGAAGACGAACACTCCAGGCGAGACGGCGACGATCGACCTCGGCCGCGACTACACGGTGCGCGCGCTGCAGGTGAATTTCACCGACTACAAGTCGAACCGCTTCGGCACCGACTCCGTCTATCCGGCGCGCTTCCGCGTCCTCGGCTCGCGCGACGGCAAGCGCTGGACGATGATCGCCGACCTCTCGCGCGAGACGCGCGACAGGCCCAACGCGTACGTCGAGCTGCCGGCGCCGCAGCGGCTGCGCTGGGTGCGCTACGTCCAGGGGAGCGTCGCGGAGCCGTGGCTCGCGATCAGCGACATCCGCGTCTTCGGGAACGGCGACGGCGCCGCGCCGGCGACGCCCGCGTCGCTCACCGTGAAGCGCGACACCGACGAGCGCAACGCCTTCGTGACGTGGAGCGCGGTGCCCGGCGCGGTCGGCTACAACGTCCGCTGGGGGATCGCGCCGAACAAGATCCGCCAGACCTATCAGGTCTGGGCCGACGCGCCGACCTCGCTCGAGGTGCGCGCGCTGAACGTCGGACAGGAGTACTGGTTCAGCGTCGAGAGCTTCGACGAGAACGGGGTGTCGAAGCCGAGCGCGCCGGTGAAGGCGGGGCTGCCACCGCGCGGATGACCGCACGGTGACGAAGTCCGCGCACCGCATCGGCGCCTACCACGGCGAGACGGGGGTCGGCGGGCTGCTGCTGCTCTTCGTGCTCACGCAGCTCGTGAGCGCGGCGATGCTGATCTTCCAGATCCCGCGCACCTTCGCCGGATTCAGCGGACCGACGTGGGCGTTAGGCGCCGACTCGACCTGGTTCCGGCCGACGCTCGTCTTCGAGGCGGCGTCGCAGATCCTGCGCGTGGTGGGGACGCTCGTGGGGCTCGTGCTGCTCTTCGCCCGCAGGCCGGCCACGCCCCGCTTCTATCGCGCCTTCCTCGCGGCGGCGCTGGCGCTGGCGGTGATCGACGCGCTGCTCATCACGAAGGTCTACTCCCAGCTCCACGCGACGCTCGTCGGACTCGGCGCGTCGACGGGCGGCCTCGCGGGGTCGCGCTACGTCGCGCTGCTCGGCGACTTCCGCTCGGGCGTCTACGCGCTGCTCTGGCTCCTCTACTGGCGCGGGTCGGAGCGGGTGCGTCAGACGTTCGCGCGCGAGCGGGCTAGACGAGCCTGACGCTCAGCCCGGAGTTCTGCCTGCCGAGCAGTGGCATCGGAACGTCCGGCCCCGGACGGCTGCGGAGCATGCTGATCACCTCGCCCGCAGGGATGCGACGCCCCTCGAGCTCCGCCGACGCGTGGCGCGGGGCGAGGGAGAGCCGCGCCCGATAGACCTCCACGACCTGCCGCCCCTCCTCGATCGCACGCCGGGCGACGCCGAGCATGTAGTAGTGGTTGAAGTCGTGCTCTGCGAGCATGCGACTCGCCATCTCGGGGACCTTCGCGGTGGTGGTGCCCCCGCTGCGCGTGCGGCGCGGCTCGAAGTCGATCTGCAGCTCCTCGTCGCGCTCCTCGAGCCAGAGGTCGTCGTAGTAGCGGAGCGCC
>JABFXM010000278.1 GCA_013361745.1 Gemmatimonadaceae bacterium
GCTGCTCGGTGCCTCGCTGGTCATCGCGATCGCGGTCGCGTTCCTCTCGGCGCTCATCGCCGAGATGCGACGGCCGCGCGTCGCCGACGCGCGCGAGGCCGAGCGTGCGACCAGGCTCCGCGTGCTCGCCACCGTGACCGAGTACGTCCCCCCGCCGGAGCGGGCACGCCGCCGTACGGACCGCGAGCTCCCGCCGCTGCTCGAGCCGGGCGCGGACGGCTATCGCTTCCTCTACCTGCATCTCTCCGGAGCGATGCCGGGAAGCTGGGCGGTGACCATCACCGGACGTGAGCGTGGCATCGCCGCGGTCGTGGCCGCGAACGTCACCGCCCTCGCGGCGCTCGACGCGCGGGCGTCGGTGCTCATCGATGCCGATCCGCGAGGATGCGCGGCCGGCGTCATGCGCGTCGCGCCCGGCCCGGGGGTCGGTGAGATCACGCGTGGCGAGCTCGCGTGGACCGAGGCACCGAGAGCGCAGGTCGTCGGACGCGATCGCGCCGCCGACGTCGTGCCGTCGGGACGTCAGGTCCCCCCGGCCGACATCGTGGCCGCGCTGACCCGCGACCTCCCGCGCCTCACACGACGTTACGATACCGTCATCGTGACGGCGGGGCTCGACACCCTGCTCGCCGCGCCCATCCTCCCTCTCTCGCGCGTGATCGTCACGGCTCGCGCCGGCGTCACGTACCTCGCGGACCTGGCGCGCGACGTCGCCGCGCTCCGAGCCGAGGGCGCGCAGGTGATCGGGCTCGTGCTCTGGGACCGCGACGAGCCGCATGTCCCGACGCGCGAAGAGCTCGAGGCGATCACCGCCGCCGCGCGCACCGGCGTTCCCGCCGAGCTGCTCATCGAATCACGTGTGGTCTGACATCGTCCTCGCGGCGGAACAGGCTCACCTCCACCGGCTCATGCTCTGGGGGGCGGGAAGCGCGATCACCGGGGTGCTGCTCATGCTGACGGTCGCGCGTCCGCGCCGGTCGCCCCTGCTCTTCCATTTCGCCCTCCAGACCGCGGCGTGGGGCGCCGTCGAACTCGCGCTCGCCGCGAACGGGACGCGCGCTCTCGCGCTTCGCGATCTCTCCGCCGCGACCCGCCTCGATCGTTTCCTGTGGCTGAACGTCGGCCTCGATGCCGGATATGTCGGCGTGGGAATCACCATCGCGCTCAGCGCGTGGCTTCTTGCCCGGCGGATCGGTGGTATCGGTGCCGGGGTCGCCGTCGTCGTGCAGGGGCTCGCGCTGCTTCTCCTCGATACCCGCTTCCTGCTCTTTCTCGAACGTTCCGTCTGAACGATACCATGGCCGAAGTCACCCTCGATCTCCGCGGCATCCCCAAGACGCAGGCCTACGAGACGCTCGACGAGCACGTCGAGAGCGTGCTCGCCGGAATCGATGATCCCATCGCCGGGATGGCGACGATCAGCGCGCTGCTCCACCACGGCTTCGGCCATCTCTGGACCGGCTTCTATCGCGTCGTCGAACCGGATCGGCTGCTGCGCGTCGGCCCGTATCAGGGAACGCTGGGCTGCCTCGAGATCGCGTTCGGAAAGGGCGTCTGCGGGACCGCGGCCGCGCGGCGCGCGACGGTGCTCGTCGAGGACGTGCGCGACTTTCCGGGCCACATCACCTGCGACGCACGCTCGCAGTCCGAGATCGTCGTACCCGTCTTCGATGGCTCGCGTCGGCTCATTGCCGTGCTCGACATCGACTCCGACCGGCGCGCCGGGTTCGACGCGGAGGATCAGGTCGCGCTCGAGCGGCTGATGCGCTGGTTCGAGCGGACGCGCTGAGCCGCGCGCGCGCCCGGTGCACGACGCCCGCGTCGCTGCTAGATTGCGAAGCGCCCTCCCACCGATCCGATGTCAGTCACCGGCTACTCCGATCGCATCAACCACGCGCTCGCCTACGCGGCGAAGCACCACGCCCAGGAAGTGTGGAAGGGGAGCTCGCGCGTTCCCTATTTCACCTATCCGGCGAACGTGGCCATCATCCTGACCCGATACGGGCAGGATGACGACACGGTGGTCGCGGGCGTGCTGCACGAGGTGGTGAGCGACTGCATGCGCGCCGGGCAGACTCGCGAGATGCTGCAGGAGCGTGTCGGCACGAAGTTCGGCCCCGTCGTGCTCGACGCGCTGCTCTCGATCGCCGAGCGAAAGACGGACGACGATGGCGTCGAGCTCTCGATCGAGGAGCGCAAAGCCGATGTGCTGGACCGCGTTGTCGCGGCGACCGACCGGGCGCGCTGGATCGTCGCGGCGACGACACTTCACACGGGCGGCTCGCTCCTCGCCGACCTCCGGCGCACCGCCTATCCCGAAACGGTATGGGGACGCTTCTCCGGCGAGCGCGATGAGGTCGTCGCCATGTTCCGACGGACCGTCCAGCGACTCGGCGAGGGGGGATTCGTCGCGCCGATCATGAGCGAGTTGACGGGAATCGTCGATGCGCTGGAGCGACTCGCGACGGAAGCGGACACCCCCGCTCCACGGCTCGCCCGCTGAGCGCTATCTTCGAGACACGCTTTCGCCGACCAGCATCCATCCAGACTCCAATGGCCATCGACCGGAACGACGCCGTGGTCGTGCGCGACGAGCGCGCACCCGTCAACAACAACGCCCAGGGGTGGGGGGTCGCCGCGTTCATCGTCGCGCTGGCGCTCGCCTGCACCTTCAGCGCGTACTACATCCACCTGAAGACCTTCCGCTCGCCTAACGATCCGTCCGCGCCGGCGACGGTCCTCGAGCACACGCCACACGCGTAACGACAGGGGTCGGGGACGGCGGGAAAACAGGAGCGGCGATCGGTAACCCGATCGCCGCTCCCTTTTCTACGCCCTTCCTCACGGCTGGCCCCCGACCCTTGACCCCCGACCCCTGACCCCTGGTCTCAGACTCCGACCGCCTCATGGGCGCTGGTCGACGGATACGTCCGTGCGACGTAGTCCTCGAGGATCTTCAGGAACTCCGGCACGATCGTCTCTCCCCTGAGCGTCGTCATCAGCGCGCCGTCGACGTACACGGGCGCCTTCGGCTCCTCGAAGGTGCCGGGGAGCGAGATCCCGATGTTCGCGTGCTTCGACTCCCCCGGGCCGTTCACGACGCAGCCCATCACCGCGACCTTCATCTCGACGACGCCCGGGTGCCGGTCGCGCCAGACCGGCATCTGCTCGCGCAGGTACGTCTGGATGTCCTCGGCCATGTGCTGGAAGAAGGTCGAGGTCGTGCGACCGCAGCCGGGACACGACGTCACCTGCGGCGTGAAGCTAGATCGGAAGAGC
>JABFXM010000155.1 GCA_013361745.1 Gemmatimonadaceae bacterium
TCCGATCTACCACGCGAACGCCGGTTGACGTTTTGACCAACGCCACCCCGGTGGCGTCGAGCGGCGCCAGGAAGCCGCTCTCGTGCGGCGGCACCGCCGCGAAGTGTCCGTGGCCGTCGCCCCTGAGCCAGAGCCCGGTGCCGGCGTCGAGGCGGGGCGTGTTCGGCTCGGTCTCGTAGAGATTTCCCACGAGAATCAGGTCGAGGTTCCCGTCGCCGTCCACGTCGCGCACGGCGATGCCGCGTACGGGCGCGGTCTGCGCGCGCATCGGCAGCGGCGCCATGGTGAAGCCTCCACGGCCGTCGTTGTGAAGGACGACGCTCGCGAAGGTGTCGACCTGATAGTGCAGCGCCTTCCGGAGCGCGGCGGCACCGAAGAGCTGCTCCATCGACGTGCTCGCGAAGGAGCCGTACGTCGGAAACTTCAGCGCGAGCTGATAGAGAGTCCGGCCGAGCGGTGCGAAGCCCGCGATCGGGTACTCGACGCCGCCGATGGTGCGCGTGAGCACGACGTCGGTGGTGCGGTTGCCGGTGAAATCCGCGGCGTAGACGCCGAAGGTGCTGTCCTTCGAGGTGGAGGCGTAGTTCAGGCCGACGTTGCCGGCGACGAGATCGGGATGCCCATCGTGATCGAAGTCGCCGACGGCGAGACTGTACCACCAGCCGCGCGTCGACGGCAGGTGCATCGTCGCCGTCACGTCGCGCAGCCGCGTGCCGTCGTTGTGGTAGAAGTGGAGCGGCATCCACTCTCCCGCCGTGACGAGATCCAGACGTCCGTCCCCATCGAAGTCCACCCATACCGCCGCGGTGATCATCCCGCCCGGATCGATCAGCTCGGGCGCCATCTGCGCGGTGACGTCCGTGAAGTGGTCGCCGTCGTTCCGCAGCAGGTAGCTTCTCGTCGGATACGGGTAGCTGCCGGGCGTCAGTCGTCCGCCGACGAACAGGTCGAGGCGGCCGTCGCCGTTGAAGTCTCCCGCGCTCACCGCCGCCGTGCTGGTGCGCATCTCCGGCAGCGCCGTGGCGGCGCGGACGAACGCGCCGCCCCCCTGGTTGATGTACAGACGATCCTGCAGCGTCGGGGAGCCGGGCACCGTCTGATAGCCCCCGCTCGCGACGTAGAGATCGGGTCGTCCGTCGCCGTTGGCGTCGAAGAAGACGGCTCCCCCATCGCTTGACGCCGAATCGGCGGCCCAGGGCTGCCCACGCGTCGACTCGACGAAGGTGCCGTCCGTTCGCTGGAGGAACAGCTTCCCCGCGCTCCCGGCGCCGCCCCCGACGTAGAGGTCCTCCAACCCGTCGCCGTCCACGTCGGCGACGGCGAGCGGAGGCCCCTGCCGCGAGAGCTGGTACGGCAGGAGCGGCTGCAGGAGGTAGTCCGGGGCGCTCGGCACGCGCTGCCGGTACGCCGGCCCGCTGCGCGGATCCGCCGGCTGAAAGAGCGTGTGCGCGGCGGGGATGGTCGCGCGCGTCGCTTTCGTCGCGTCGGCCTGCTTGACGACGAGGATCCGATCCACGGCGAGGCCGGTCAGCGTCTGCGACCGTCCGTCCGGCCAGCGGATCTCGAGCGTATCCACGCGAGTGGCGCTGCCGAGCCCGAAGTGCGGACGGTCGTCCACCGTCGACATGTAGCCGCGGTACGGCGCCTGGTAGAGGTACTGCGTCCGCCCCCCGGCGGTGAGGATCAGGGTGGCGCCGAGGCCACGTCGGTTGGGTGAGTCGCCATCGAGGCGGATCGTGAGCCAGTGGTGGGCGTCGTCGTGCGGCTGGACGTTGTGATAGACGAACGCCGGCGCATCGATGTTGTTCACGACGAGGTCGAGCCGACCGTCGTTGTCGAGGTCCACGTAGGCCGCTCCATACGAGAACGCGGCCCGCCCCAGCCCCCACTGCCGCGACACGTCGGCGAAGCGCAGGTCGCCCAGGTTGCGAAAGACGTAGCTCGTTTCAGCGTACGCCGGGAGCTGATCGAGCAGCCGCCAGGCCGCGCGCGGCGAGCCGGTGGTGCCCGCGCGCTGCCGCGCGGCGACGAGAGCGTTGACGTAATCGAGGTCGTTGACCGCCTTGGGGTAGCCGTTGCCGAGGAAGATGTCCTTGCGGCCATCGTTGTCGAAGTCGGCGAAGAGCGCGCTCCAGCTCCAGTCGGTGTGCGAGACACCGGCCAGGCGTCCGATCTCGCTGAAGGTCACGTCGGCGCCCGCCGTCGTCCCGTTGTTGAGCTGGAGCGAGTTCGTGGAGTAGTCGTCACGCAGGCCGCGGCTGCGGCCCTCCAGCCGCGCGAGATAGGTCTCGTAGCCGCTCACCCGCTTGCGGCGCTCGAGCGAGCGCGGCGACATGTCGACCTGGAGGATGTCGGGCCAGCCGTCGTCGTCGAAGTCCGCGGCGTCGACGCCCATCCCGGCGTAGCTCGCGTGCCGGAGCCACCGGCTCGCCTGGTTGGTGAAGGTGCCGTCGCCATTGTTGACGTAGAGCACGTCGTTGGGCGCGGCATCGTTGGAGACATAGATGTCCGGCCTGCCGTCGCGGTTGAAGTCGGCCACCACGACACCGAGCCCGTAGCCCGGCTCATGAAGGATCCCCGCCCGCTCGGAGACGTTGACGAACTTTCCGTGACAGTCGTTCCGGTAGAGCTGGTTGTAGCTCCCGGGGGTCCGGCCATGGTTCCCGGTGAAGGCGCCGACGTCGGTCCGCGTGAAGTCGGCCGGCGAGTTCTCGAGGAGAAACAGGTCCACGCATCCGTCGCCGTCGTAGTCCAGCGCCGCCGCGTGCGTCGTGAACCCGACGTCGGCCAGCCCGTACTGTGCGGCCGATTCGGTGAAGGTGCCGTTGCCGTTGTTGACGAAGAGCAGGTTCGCGCGCTCGGCGGGGGTTGACCATTCCGGGCCCGAGACCGAGACGTAGATGTCGAGGTAGCCGTCGTCGTTGACGTCGAGCATGGTGACGCCGGTGGCTCGACCATGCGTGGTCACCCCCGCCTTCGCGGTGATGTCCTCGAACTGCATGTTGCCCTTGTTCCGGTACAGCCGGCTGGAGACCATGTTGCCGGCGAAGAACAGGTCGGGCAGGCCGTCGTTGTCGATGTCCCCGACCGCGACCCCGGCGCCGTTGTAGAGATAGACGTCCCGCTGCTCGTTCACCGAGTCGCGCGCGGTGATGGTGTTGGCGAAGGTGACGCCGGTCTGCTCGGGGCGCAGCAGCTCGAACAGCGGCCGCTCGCCGCGCCCACAGCCGGCGGCGAGAGCGAGCTGCGCGATGAAGGGGACGACCTGGGCTGAC
>JABFXM010000008.1 GCA_013361745.1 Gemmatimonadaceae bacterium
TCGTCGCCAGCTCGCGGAGGCTCCCGTCCTTCTCCGTGACGAAGGCCGGCAGCATGTTCCCCGTCGCGATCGCGTGCAGCGCGGTCGCGATGAGGATCGCCATCGTCGCCTTCAGGGTGTGCGCGCGCATCGCGTCCTGCGCGGCGAGGGCGTCAGTGATGACGTCGGGGAGCGGGCCGTCGTCGCGGATGGAGCCGGTGAGCACGAAGGGGACGCCGTGCTTCACGAGGGAGTACATGATCCCGTCGGTGATGATCCCCTGCTCCACCGCGTTCGCGATCGAGCCGGCGGCGCGCACCTTGTTGATCGCGCGCATGTGCAGCCCGTGACCGCCGCTCGTCGCCTCGCCGGTCGCGGTCATGCCTAACGTCGTGCGGAAGATCGACGCCTCGATGTCGTGGACGGCCACCGCGTTCCCCGCGAGCATCGCGCCGACGAAGCCGTTCTCGATGAACCAGGCCATGTCGTTGCGGGCACGCGAGTGGACGAGTGCCGGGCCGGCGACCCAGACGGGATAGCCGCCGCGCTCCCGCTCCTCGACGAGGATCCGCGCCATGAGCGCGTAGTCGATCGGCTTCTCGCGCGAGACCTCGCTCGTCATGAACTTGAACTCGCCCTCCGCGCTCTCGCCGAGGAAGGCCGACACGTGCACGTAGATCCCCGTGCTCCCGTCCTCGTCCTGCCCGACCGCGACGAGGTCACCCTTCTTCAGGCGGCGACCCTCGCGGATCCAGAGCACCCCGTCGTGGTCGAGCACGAGCGCCGAGTCCATGCGGGGCTCGCGCGGCATCACCCACTTCCCCTTCACCTTCACGTATGTCGGAAGGTTCGTCGTCGAGAAGAAGTCTTCGGGCAGGACGCCGTCGGCGGGGGCCGGGACGAAGCGGGCGTCGGGGGCGCGCGAGAACTTCTCGGCGCCGAAGTCGGGATGATTGAATGTGCTCACGAGGGAAAGATGGCCCCGGGGCGGGTGACGGTACAAGGCGCGCCGGCGGTGTGACGATCGTTACGGAAGACGATCGGGCACCGTCCGGCGGATCAACCGCCGAGCGCGATGAGCGCCGCTCCCGCGGTGACGAACGCCGCGCCCGGGATGCGCGCCGCCCCGCCCCGCTCGCCGAAGAGGAGCACCCCGGCCACCGTCGCGAGGAGGGTGCTCGTCGAGCTGAGCGCGAGCACGTAACCGCTCTGCGTCCGCTGCAGCGCCAGCAGCAACGTCACGACCTGGACGCAGAACGGGACGGCGGTGATGGCAACCATGGTCAGCCAGCGGCCCCGCAGCGCGGGCGACGGGGATGGCGGCGCGTGAATGAGGCGGAAGACGAGGGCGAGCACGAGCCCGGACGCCGCGGCGACGCTCATCGACCACATCAGCGGTCCGACTTCGGCGCCCCCGCGCTTGTGGAGGAAGGGGGTCACGCTCCAGAACACGCTCGACAGCACCGCGTACCAGCTGGCGCGATCGCGCCGGAGGGCGTGCAGCGGCTCGAGGAGCGAGTGGCCGCGGCGCAGGCCGACGGTGTAGATGCCGAGCGTCACGAACGCGATGCCGAGCGCGGCGAGCGGCGTCGGGATCTCGTGGGCGAAGAGGATCCCGTTGATCGTGACGAAGATCGGGAGGAGTCCCGCGATCGGCTGGACGCGCGAGACGTCGCCCCCGCGGAGCGCGAGCGTCAGAAAGAGCATCCCCCCGATCTCGGGGATCATCAGGAGCGTCAACGTTCGCCAGTACGCCGGCGTGGCCGGCTGCCATGCCCCCGCGGCCGTCACCACGAGCGCGAGCAGCACCGCGCCGACGAGGCGAAAGCCGATCGTCGAAAGGACCGCGTCGCCGAGGGCGACGGTCCGCTTGAGCGTCAGGCTCGTCCCCGCCGAGCCGCATGCGGTGAGCAGTGCGAAGACGACCCAGCTCATCGCCGCGGCCGCCGGCCGGCGCTCGAGGGAGAGATGGCGCTCAGCGGGTGCGGTCCGGACGCGCGGCCAACATATCGGCGCGGATCGCGGCAACGAGGATAAGAGCGGTGCGCATGCTGCGAATATAGCCGGACGGGTGACGATTCCATTGACAACGCCGCCGCGCCCGGCACCTTCCGCGATACATGTCGCCACTCGTCCCGACACCACCGCCATGCGCCCTTCCCTCGCGTCACTCGGACTCTGTCTCTCGTCGCTCGCCGCTGCCGGGTGCACGCACTCGCCGGCGCCCCGCGTGATGGCCGTCGGCTCGATCGAGCGCCTCGATCCCGCGCTCGACGCTCTCGTCCCCCGCGACGCGCGCGTCGAGCGTCTCGCGGGCGGCTTCTCCTGGGCCGAGGGGCCGGCGTGGCGGAAAAATGGCGGCTATCTGGTGTTCAGCGACGCGCCGCACAACACGATGTGGCGCTGGAAGGAGGGCGAGGGACTGAGCGTCTTCCTCCGTCCCGCCGGCTACACCGGACAGAATCCTCCCGGACGGGAGATCGGAAGCAACGGCATCACGATCGACGCCAACGGCGCGGTCGTCTACGCCGACCACGGCAACCGTCTCGTGACGCGGCTCGTCGACTCGAACTTCACGAAGGTCATCCTCGCCGAGCGCTATCAGGGGAAGCGCTTCAACAGCCCGAACGATCTCGTCTTCCGCTCGAACGGTGATCTCTACTTCACCGACCCGCCGTACGGGCTCGCGGGGCAGGACAGCGACCCGGCGAAGGAGCTTCCCTTCAACGGCGTCTACCGCGTCACGCCGGGTGGCGAGGTGACGCTGCTGACGAAGGAGCTGACGCGGCCTAACGGGATCGCCTTCTCGCCCGACGAGCGCACGCTGTACGTCGCGAACTCCGACCCCGCGCACGCGGTCTGGATGGCGTACGACGTCGCCGCCGACGGCACGATCGGCAACGGTCGTGTGCTCTTCGACGCGACGCCGCTGGCGAAGCAGGGAAAGCCGGGACTGCCCGACGGGATGCGCGTCGACCGCGCCGGGAATCTCTTCGCCGCGGGCCCGGGCGGCATCCTCGTCCTCACGCCACAGGGAAAGCACCTCGGCACGATCGTCACCGGCCAGCCGACGGCGAACTGCGCCTGGGGCGACGACGGATCGACGCTCTACATGACGGCGAACGACCAGCTCTTCCGGATTCGCCTGACGACGACGGGCGCGAGGTTCTGAGAAGACCCGATCAGAGCAATGCGACGGGGTCGCGGTCGATCGCGACCCTGAGCTGCGCGCTGTTCGGCACCTCGAAGTGCTCGGCGAAGTAACGCGCGACGCGCGTCATGTCGCTCGCGTGC
>JABFXM010000277.1 GCA_013361745.1 Gemmatimonadaceae bacterium
TGCGGCGGCGCGCCGCTACGAGGACCGGCTGCGCGACGTCCTCGGTCTCGCGCCGGCGAACCTCGTCGCGCGACTGAAGCTCGCGCAGGCGCTCGAGCAGCGCGGCGCGAGCGACAGCGTCGTGCGCCATCTCGAGGAGGTGCGACGCATCCCGCCCGAGCCGCCGAAGGAGGCGCGGGCGTACCTCGACAGTACTATCCAGCTGCTGCGCGCGGGAAAGCTCGACGCGTCGCGCGGCACCCTCGACCGCTTCGTCGCGCTGATGAAGGGCACGGCGCAGTATCAGGCCTCCCTCGAGGACGTGCGCTGGGCGGAGGGGCCGATCGCCGGACGTCCGGTGCTCACCGTCGCGCCCAAGGATTTCATCTCGCTGCACGGGTCGCGCGGCAGCAGGCCTGTCCAGCAGGTGCGGTTCGTCGACGCGACCGACGAGGCCGGGCTCGCGGCGCCGGGCGCCTCGGGCGCGTCGGCTCCGGAGACGATCGCGACCGCGGTGGCCGTCGGTGACGTCGACGGCGATGGGACGGAGGACATCTTCGTCTCGCGGCGTACGGCCGCCGGAAAGCTCAGCGCGCAGCTCTATCGCGTGCAGGGTGGATTCGCGCGCGAGGCCACCGACCGTTCGAGGATAGCTCTCCCCGAGGGCGCGATCTTCGCGACCTTCGCCGACTACGACAACGACGGCTGGCTCGATCTCTTCGCGATCGGAGGAGACGGACGCGGGCATCTCTTCCACAATCGAGGCGACGGCACCTTCGAGGAGAGCACGGCGACGGCGCGCGTGCGCGACGTGCACGGCGCGACGAAGGCCATCTTCGCCGACCTCGATCACGACGGCGACCTCGACCTCCTGCTGCTCGGTGGGAGCCAGCGAACCGTCTACCGCAACAATCTCGACGGAACCTTTACCGACGCGACCGCGGACTGGGGTCTCGCTGGCGGGCCGGCGCGCGACGCGGCGTTCGGCGACTTCGACGGCGACGGCCGGATCGATCTCGCGATCGCGAGCGAGCAGGGGGGAGTCTCGCTCCTTCACAACGGCGGCGCGCAGCGCTTCAGCGACGCGACGGCAGCGAGCGGCCTTCCGAGCGGCGGCGAAGCTGGCGTCGTCGCCGCGGCGGACTACGACAACGACGGATCCCTCGACCTGTTCGTCGTCCGGGCGAAGGGTGGCGAGCCGGCGCTCTGGCGAAACGCGGGCAACGGAACCTTCACCCGCGACACGCGCTCGAGCGCGGCGTTCCGGCCGTTAGGCGGCCTGCTCGTCCGCGCGGCCGCCTTCGTCGACTACGACAACGACGGCTGGCTCGATCTGGTCGTCGCCGGCGTCCCGCGGGCAGGCGCCGCGCCCGGCGTCTTCGTCTTCCACAACGACGGCAAGGGCGGCTTCGTCGACCGGTCGACGATCCTCCCGGCGTCGACACGCGCTGGCGGCGCGACGGCGATCGCGGTCACGGACGTCGACGCTGACGGCGACGAGGACCTCCTGCTCGCCGACGGCTCGGGCACGCCGCGTTTGCTGCGCAACGATCTCGGGAACGAGAACCTCGCGGTCAACGTCGAGCTGAAGGCGCTGCGCACCGGGAGCGGGAAGAACAACACCTTCGGCATCGGTGCGCGGCTCGAGCTGCGCGCGGGGGACATCTACCAGACCCGCGTCGCCACCGCGCCGCGCACGCACTTCGGGCTCGGGCCGCACCTCAAGGCGGACGTGCTGCGCGTCGAGTGGCCGAACGGCGTCCCGCAGACGGTCTACCTCCCGGGCACCGACCAGGACGTCGTCGAGCGCGAGATGCTCAAGGGCTCCTGCGGCTTCGTCTACACCTGGGACGGGACGCGCTTCCGCTTCGTGACGGACGCGATGTGGCGAAGCGCGTTAGGCATGCCACTCGGCCTCATGGGGAGCACCAGCGCCTTCGCCCCCGCGGGCGCGTCACAGGAGTACGTGCGCATCCCCGGCGACGCGCTCCAGCCGCGCGACGGACGCTACCTCCTCCAGCTCACCGAGGAGCTCTGGGAGACCGCGTACGCGGACCAGGTGAAGCTCCTCACCGTCGCTCACCCCGACTCGATCGACGTCTTCGTCGACGAGCGCTTCGTCCCGCCGGGGCCCGTCTCGCTGCGGATCTTCCAGGTCGGCGCGCGGCAGCTGCCGCTGTCGGCGGTGGACGAGCGCGGCAACGACGTCCTCCCCGCGCTGCGCGCGAGCGACGACGTCTACGTCTCGAACATGACGCCGACGAAGTACCAGGGCGTCGTCGAGCCGCACGATCTCGTCCTCGACCTCGGCCCCGACGCCGGGGAGCCGGACACGCATCTCTTCCTCCGCGGCTGGATCTATCCCACCGACGCCAGCATCAACGTCGCCCTCGGCCAGCAGTCGGCGATCAGGCTCGCGCCGCCGTCCGTCGAGGTGCGCGACGCGAACGGCAGGTGGCGCGTCGCGATCCCGAGCATCGGCTTCCCCTCGGGAAAGGACAAGACGATGGTGATCGACCTCGCGGGGAAGTTCCCGACGAGCGACCATCACGTGCGCCTCCGCACGAACATGCAGATCTACTGGGACCAGGCGTTCGTCGCGCGCGATCTCGCGCACGGTGCGATGAAGGTCGATACCCTCGCGCCGCGATCCGCCGAGCTGCACTACCGCGGCTTCTCGCGGATGTACCGCAAGGGTGGACGCTACGGCCCGTACTGGTTCGACTACGCGAGCGTCTCGCGCGAGAACCCGTGGCGGCCGATCACCGGCGAGTTCACGCGCTTCGGTGACGTGCTCCCGCTTCTTGGCCGCTCCGATGACATGTACGTCATCATGGCGCCGGGCGACGAGGCGACGATCGCCTTCGACGCGAGCTCGGCGACGGCGCTGCCGCGCGGATGGAAGCGGGACTTCCTCCTCTACACCGACGGCTGGATCAAGGACTCGGACCTCAACACGGCGTTCGGGACCAGCGTCGGCCCGCTGCCATACCACGCCATCGAGTCCTATCCGTACGCGCCGGGCGACGGCTACCCCGCGGACACGGCGCACCAGCGCTACCTGCGGGAGTACGACACGCGGCGCGTCCGGTGACGCAGGCGAGAAGGCGTTTCCGCCACGCTCTCTCTGAACGTCGGGTCGTTCGAAGCCAGTCGTGCCGCGGCCCACGGTCGCGGTCGAAACCCGAAAACTCCATAGGGGAAGCTCCTACGAAATGTCGGCGAAATTGCTATAATCGCTTGGTCGGACCCATTCCCCCTGTATCGGCTACATCGTGAGCTCCCGCCCCGCCCCGCGAGTCAGACGGGCGATCATCGCCGTCCCCTTCCTCGCCGCCATCCTCCTCGCCATGCGGCTCGACCGCGGCCCCGGCAGGGCGGCGGCGGACGCCGCGCATCCGGGGTTCGTCCTCCGCGACGAGACCGCCGCCGCGGGGATCCACTTCGTGCACCACCGCGCGACCTTCGACGCGAAGATCGCGAACATCGAGCCGCACGTCGCCGCGGTCGGCGCCTCCGTCTCGGTCACCGACTACGACGGCGACGGCTGGCCGGACCTCTACTTCACCAACAGCGCCGCCGGCGCGCCTAACGCGCTCTATCACAACCGCGGCGACGGCACCTTCGAGGAGGTCGCGGCCGCGGCAGGGCTGGCCGATCTCAACCAGCCCGGCGAGGGCGCGTCGATGGGCGCCGTCTGGGGCGACATCGACAACGACGGGCGCGAGGACGTCCTCGTCTACCGCTACGGGTATCTCTCGCTCTTCCGCAACGTCGACGGCCACCACTTCGAGGACATCACCGAGCGCGCGGGGCTGCACCGCTGGGTGAACAGCAATGGCGCGATCTGGTTCGACTACGACCGCGACGGCCTGCTCGACCTCTACGTGACCGCGTACTTCCGCGACGACATCGACCTGTCGCACCTCACGACGACGCGGATCATGCACAACAGCTTCGAGTACGCCACCAACGGCGGAAAGAACCTGCTCTACCACAACCTCGGCGGCGGACGTGACCGACCGCATGGGCGTCGGCAGCACGCGCTGGACGCTCGCCGCCGCGTCGGCCGACTTCAACGGGGACGGCTGGCCCGATCTCTATCTCGCCAACGACTACGGGCCCGAGGAGCTCTACCTCAACGACCACGGACACGGCTTCACGCTCACCGACGCGGGCCTCTCGGCGGAGTCGAAGAGCGGCATGGCCGTCGCGTTAGGCGACGCCTTCAACCGCGGCCGCCTCGACGCCTTCGTCACCAACATCTCCGAGCGCGGCTACATCTTCCAGAACAACAATCTCCGCGTGAACGAGATGGCGAGCGCGGGCCGCTTTCGCAACGTCGCCGAGGGCGCGCTCGCGGACGCCGGCTGGGCGTGGGGCGCGCAGTTCGGGGACCTGAACAACGACGGCGCGAACGAGCTGTTCGTCGCCAACGGCTTCATCTCCGCGAGCCGCGAGAGGAGCTACTGGTACGCGATGTCGAAGATCGCCGGCGCGAACGGCCGGCTCTTCGAGGACGCGGCGACCTGGCCCGCCTTCGGCGACGCGAGCCTTTCCGGCTACGAGCCGTCGCGCGTCTATCTCAACCGCGGCGTCGCCGGATGGGTGGACGTCGCGAGCAAGGTCGGCGCGACGGATCTCTACGATGGTCGCGCGGTCGCCCTCGCGGATCTCGGCAACCGCGGCGCGGAGGACGTGATCGTCGCGAACCAGAACCAGCCCGCGGTGCTCTACCGCGACTATCCCGACGCCGGCAACCACTGGATCGGGATCAGGCTCGTCGGCACGCGCAGCAATCGCAGCGCGATCGGCGCCGAGGTCGTGCTCGAGTCGGGAGATCTCGTGCAGCGGCGGATCGTCGACGGCGGCTCCGGCTTCGCGAGCCAGAACGATCGCCGGCTGCACTTCGGGCTCGGCAAGCGCGAGTGGGTCGATCGCCTCGTCATCCACTGGCCCTCGGGAACCCAGCAGGTCGTCGCGCGTCCGCTGATCGACCGCTTCGTCACCATCACCGAGCCGGCACGCTGACATGAGCGACGCGACGCAGGCTCCCGTGGCGACGCCGAACCCGCTCGTCAGGCTCTGGGAGCGCGGCAGCAGGATCGACCCGCGCTACCTCATCACCTTCCTCATCACCCTCGTCCTCGTGGCGGCGCAGCTCCGCTACCAGATGTTCGGGGGCTACGAGCGCATCGCGACCGCGCTCGGCGTGTGCGTCGCGACCGAGGCGGCGCTCTCCTGGTTCGACCGCGGACGCGTCGTCAACCTGCAGAGCGCGTACATCAGCGGGATCAGCCTCTCGCTCCTGCTCAAGCCACAGGGCTACGCGCTCTGGCCCTTCGCGATCGGCGGCTTCCTCGCGATCTCGTCGAAGTACGTCCTGCGCTATCGCGACAACCATCTCTGGAATCCGACGAACTTCGCGATCTGCGCGCTGCTCCTCGCCGCGCCCGCTCACGTGTCGGTGCTCAGCCATCAGTTCGGGAACGACTTCATCACGAATCTGGTGATCTGGGCCTTCGGCCTGATCATCGCGGCGCGCGTCGGCGTCCTGCACATCACCCTCGCCTACGTCCTGAGCTTCCTCGCGCTGAGCACCGCGCGCGCGGCGCTGACGGGGCAGCCCGTGCTCCCCGAGATAGCGCCGCTCACCGGGCCGATGTACCAGCTCTTCGTCTTCTTCATGATCACCGACCCGCGCACCGTCGTGCGCGGACGCGGCAGGCAGATCGGCGTCGCCGTGATCATCGCGCTCGCGGAGATGGTCATCAGGTTCGCCTCCGATCGCGGCTGGGCGCTGCCCACCGGCTTCAACGCCGGGCCCCCGCTCTTCGCGCTCGCGATCGTCGGCCCCATCGCGAAGTGGCTCGACCTGCGCGCGCGCGCCCGCGCGGCGACTCCCGTCCCCGCGCGCGGATGAGCGCCTACGGGCATCGGGGAGTCTTCGGCGCGGGGGTCGTCGCCGTCACCATCGGCGTGATCCTCCATCTGCCGATGTACCTCGATGCGCGGCCGATGGGCTACCGCATGGTCGGGATGCCGATCGAGATGGGCATGACGATAGGGATGGTGCTCATCCTCGCCGGTCTCGCCGCGTCGGTGTGGGGGCTGATCCCGCGTGACGCCGCGGCACCGACGCACGCGGGTGCACAGCTCAGCGTCCGGGCGCTCGACGAGGTGCCGATCCGCGGTTCGCACGTCGCGCTGATGCTGGTCATGGCCGCCGCGGTGACCATCGACGTCATGAAGCCGGCGACGCTCTCCTTCGTGCTCCCGGGAATGACGCAGGAGTACGGGCTGAAATCCCCGCTCCATCCGACCGGCCACATCCCCGCCGCGCTCCTTCCGCTCTCGGGGATCCTCGGCACGGTGGTCGGCTCCTTCCTCTGGGGATGGATGGGCGACCGGCTTGGTCGCCGCCCGTCGATCCTCATCGCGGCGATGACCTTCATCGCGACGAGCATCTGCGGCTCGATGCCCTCGTACGCGCTGAACATGCTGATGTGCTTCGTGATGGGACTCGGCGTGGGCGGGATGCTGCCGATCATGTTCACCATCATGGCGGAGACGATCCCCGCGCGGCACCGCGGCTGGCTGCTCGTCCTCATCGGCGGCGACGTCGCGGGCGCGTACATCATCACGAGCTGGCTCGCCACCACGCTCGTCCCGACCTACAGCTGGCGCATCCTCTGGCTGATCGGTCTGCCGACGGGAATCCTCCTCGTCCTCCTCAACCGCTGGATCCCCGAGTCGCCGCGCTTCCTCCTCGCGCACGGCCGGCGCGACGAGGCCGCGGCGATCATGTCGCGCTACGGCGCCGCGGTCGTGCACGACGACGCGCCGCGTGACGACGCCGAGTCGCTCGCGGGCACGACGCTGCGCCTGACGCGCCCTCCCTTCCTCGGCGCGACTATCCTCGTCGTGCTGCTCGGACTCGGGATCGGGCTCGTGTCGTTCGGCTTCCAGCTCTGGATCCCGTCGAACCTGCAGAAGCTCGGGATGACGCAGGCCGACGCGAGCCGGATGCTGCGCAACTCCGCGCTCATCGGGTTTCCGCTGAACTTCCTCGTCGCCTGGCTCTACGGCTTCTGGAGCAGCAAGCGCACGCTCGTCGTCCTCAGCGTGCTGACGGCGCTGTCGCTCTTCGGCTTCGTGCTCGTCGGCGATGCGGTCGTCACGAACAGATCGCTCCTCTACGCGCTGCTCGTCATGCCGATCTGGGGGATCAGCTCCGTGGTGGCGGTGCTCTCGGCGTACAGCGCCGAGATCTACCCGACCGCGCTGCGCTCGCGCGGCACCGGTCTCGCGGCGGGATTCAGCAAGGCGGGGGGAGTGATCATCATCGCGCTCGTCGCGATCGCCGTCGCCCCGCCGTCGATCGCCGGCACGGCGCTCATCGGCGCGATCCCCATGGCCCTCGCGGCGCTCGCCGTGACCGTCTTCGGGACGGAGACGCACAGGCGCGAGCTGGAGTCGATCACGAGAGAGCAACTCGAGGGGCGGCTGGTCGGCGGTGCGACGAGCTGACGCTACTCGGTGAATTTCGTGCGCGTGCTGCTGTCGACGATCGGATCGCGGGGCGATGTCCAGCCGCTCGTGGGCCTCGCGTGGGAGCTGCGGGCGCTCGGCCAGGAGGTACGGCTCTGTATCCCCCCCGACTTCCGCGACTGGATTGAGGGCCTCGGCTTTCCCGTCACGGCGATCGGACCTGAGCTCCGCTCGACCGGGAAGCCCGCGCCCTCCGCCGCGCTCCCGACCCCGGAGCAGCGCCGACAGATGACCGAGTCGACCGTCGCGACGCAGTTCGAGACGATCACCGAGGCCGCGCGCGGGTGCGACGTCATCGTCGGCGCGACGGCGCTCCAGGTCGCGGCGCCGAGCATCGCCGAGCGGATGGGGATCCCGTACGTCTTCGCCGCGTACTGCCCGGCCGTTCTCCCGTCGCCGCACCACGCGCCTCCGGTCTACGCGATCCGCGGCGACGTGCCTACCGCCACGCCGGCGGAATATCCCGCGCTCTGGGCCCAGAACCTCGCGCGCTTCAACGAGAGCTTCGGTGCCGCGTTGAACGCGCATCGAGCGGCGCTGGGCCTCGCACCCATCGCCGACGTCGGCCCGCACATCTTCACCGACCGTCCCTGGCTCGCCGCCGACCGGACGTTAGGCCCCTGGCCCGATCCCGACGACGACGCCGTATTCCAGACCGGCGCGTGGATCCTCCCCGACGAGCATCCGCTGTCCGCGGAGCTCGAGCGCTTCCTCGACGCCGGCGAGCCTCCGATCTACTTCGGCTTCGGCAGCATCCGCGCGCCGCAGAATCTCAGCGCTGCGATGATCGAGTCCGCGCGCAGGCTCGGCCGCCGCGCGATCGTCTCACGCGGCTGGGCCGACCTCTCGCTCGTCGACGACGCACCAGACTGCATCCCGATCGGCGACGTGAACCAGCAGGCGCTGTTCGGGCGCGTCGCGGCGGTGGTCCACCATGGCGGCGCAGGCACCACGACCGCCGCGGCGCGTGCCGGCGCGCCGCAGGTCGTCATCCCGCAGCACTACGATCAGCACTACTGGGCAGGGCGCGTCGAGACACTCGGGATCGGCGTCGCGCACGCACCCGCGCCGCCGAGCACCGACACGGTCGCACGCGCGCTCGAGCACTCCCTTCAAGGCGATGTGGCCGAGCGCGCGCGTTCGGTCGCGACCCTCGTGCGCAACGACGGCGCCCGCGTCGCCGCCGAGCGCCTGATCGCGATCGGCGCCGGGCGATAGCGTGCGGCGCCGACTAGGTCGCGAATGCCGGCTCGACGCCCATCCCCCGCAGCGCCGGCAGCGCGTCGACCACCCGCTCGCGCGTCATCCCGAGCAGCGCGTGCCGCTCGATCAGCACGTCGAGATCGAGCGGGTAGAGATTGTGCCGCGACTCGTCGGCGAGCCCCGCTATGTTGCGCGGCGCGATCGCGCTCGCGATCCAGCGCACGAACGACTCACGCTCGGCCGCGCTTCCGCTCTCGCCACGACCGCGGGTGATCGCCCGCAGCCGGCGCAGCGACGCGCGCGGCAGCGGATCGAGAACGTCATCGCCCACGCCGAGAAAGCCGTTCCACGCCGCGGTATCGTCGGGGAGCATGCGCTGTCGCACCTCCGCGAACGAGACGGCGGCGAAGTAGAGCATCGCCTGCGCGGCGAAGAGATCGAAGTACGCCATCGCCTCGTACGCCCCCGCGACGAGCGCGTCGATCTGGTCCGCCTCCGCGCCCAGCATCGCGTCGTAGCGCGCGAGGGTGGTCGCGTCCGGTATCCGGTCCTTCGATGCCGCGTTCTCGAAGGCCCGCGCGAGGCGCTCCACGCCGCGAAGGCTCCACGAGATCCCCGTCGAGAACAGTGGATCGACGAAGGCGTACGCGTGCGGCATCAGCGCCCAGCGTTCGCCGGAAGCCTGCGTCACGCGGTGCTGGATGCGCGGCTGGAACCTGATCGGCATGAGCGGCGACGCCTCCGCGAACACGCTCGCGATCGTCGGATAGCGCTCGATCACCTCCCGCCAGATCGACGACGCGTCCCCGGTCGCCGCGGAGCGCAGCGTCGCCAGGCCGCGCGGCGAAAGCAGGAAGCCGGCGCTCGTCACGCCGTGATCGAAGCGCAGCGAGTACATCCACCCTTCGTCGACGATATGGTGCACCGCGGCCCAGTCTTCGGGATGCGGCCCCTCCGGCATTCCCGGGACGACGTCGCGCATCAGCTTCACGCCGTCGAAGTGGCTGAAGACGAGCGCCGAGTGCGTCTCCATGCGCTCGAGCGCCGAAGGAATCGCCAGCGCGCGCGCGAGAAATCCGCCCGGCCCCGACGCGTCGATCACGAACGACACGCGCAGGTCGAGAGGCTCGCCGTTGCGCGCTCCCGTCAACCGTACGTCGTCATCGCCGACCTCCGCATGCGTCAGCTCGACGCGATCGCGATAGTCCACACCCGCGGCGATCGCCTCGCGCACGAAGTGGTGATCGACGTCGGCGCGCAGCCAGTGCGTGTCTGCGAGCGCGTCCTCCGGGCTCGCCGCGACGAGCAGCCTCTCGGAGTCGAGTCCGCGACCGGCGAACGGCTCGCCCGCGTGGTGGCGGTAGTACGTGAAGCCGCGCTTCAGCCCCCGCCGCAGCCCGGGATGATGCGCGAGCCAGCGGCCGTGCGTCGCGAGCCGGTAGCAGTCGGCGAATCCGTATCGCACGCCGACCCGCTCGAGCGCGAGATTCGCGAGGGGCGTCGACGACTCGCCGATCGCGAAGCGCGGGTGCGTCCCGCGCTCGAGGAGCACGACGTCGTATCCGAGCCGCGCGAGGATGCGCGCGAGCAGCGATCCCGCGAAGCCGCTGCCGACGATGGCGATCTCGTGGCGCTCGCTCACGTTGCGCCGCACGCCTCGCAGTCCACGCTCGGCTGCGTGCGGCCGCCGAGATTCATGCGCTGCAGTCGCGCGACGCGCGCCGGCCGACACCGCTCGCACGCCGGCAGACGCTCGGCGTCCCAGAGATCCGCCGTCACCACGCAGCCGGCGTGATGCAGCGATCGCTCGAGCGCCTCCTCGAGCTGCACGAGCGTCGGCGGTGTGAAATGCCCGAGCGCCTGGATGCGCTCCACCTCACCATTCCCCCCGCGCACGGGGATGATCGCCACGAGCGTCGCGCCGTGCGCCGCGGCATGTTCGACGGTGCGCACCGTCCACTCGACCGACTCTTCCGCTGGGACGTACGGCGCGCCGAGCAGCACGAAGACGCGCAGGTCCACGCCGTGCTCGCCGAGAAAGCGCGCCGACTCGTCGAAGCGCGCGAGGTCGAGCCGTTTGTTGATCCGCGTCGCCGCGACGGGATGGATCGTCTCCAGTCCGACGGCCACCTCGAGGCGCCCGGAGATCCGGCGCGCGAAATCGAGCGTCCGCGCACCGATGGTGTTCACGTGCGACTCGACCGTCACCCCGCCGAACTGCGCGCACAGCGCCGCGAGCTCGGCGACATCGGACGTCGGGACCGCGCGCGCATCGAAGAAGTTGCTCGCGTTGTACAGCTTGACGCGGTCGACGCGCTCACCGTCGAGGGAATCCAGCACGCGCCGCAGCTGCGTCGGCAGCGCGCCCGGCGGCGTCGGTCCCTCGATGGTGTAGCGCCAGAGATCGCAGAAGGAGCAGGTGAAGGGACACTCCGCTCCCGCGAGAAATACCGTCAGCGCGCGCTCGACGCGCCCGTCGGGACGACGCTCCTCCTCGACCAGTGAGCCGTGCGCGGTGTACGGATCGACGCGCGGCTTCGGCGGCCGCAGCGCGCGGATCCGCCGATCCTCCGCCGCGAAGGAGCTCACGCGAGCGCGGCGTGCAGCTTCTCGAACTGGCGGCGGTAGAGTGCCTCGCCCTGCGGGAAGAGTCGCGATGCGCGCCCGGACGAGAGCGCGCCGTGCTGGAACCGCCGCTTCGGGAACACCGGCATCTCGACGCCGAGCACCTGGCGCAGTCCGCGCGAGACGATCTCGCCCTTGAGCGCGTACAGCCTCTCGTGCGACCCTTGCGTCAGCTCGGCGAAGGGGATCGCCTCGGCCACCGCGATCACGGCGGGACGGGTGTAGGGGCTGAAGTCGGTGAAGCCATGCGCGCTCGCGCAGGCATAGCCGCGCACGCAGCCGCGGCTGTAGCCGCCGGAGTAGGTGAGCGAGTGCTTGATCGACTCGACACCCCACCCTTCCTGGTACAGCATGCGGTTGTTGACGACGCTGCGAATCGTCAGCTCGCTGTTCTCCTCGATCGGATAGTCCTTGAGGTTCTCGTCGCCCCCGTCGCCGTCCACGAGGAGCCGCCACCCGGGGCAGCGCTCGCGGATCCCCGCGAGCAGCGCCAGGTTCACCGCCGCGCACTCGACGTCGAGCGGCTTGTAGTCCACGATGACGGCGCCGGCGCGCCGGGTGTCGAGCGCGCTCGCCGGGATGTCGATGATCTCGCCAAGCATCTCGAGATTCGTGCGGCGGAGGAACTCCGCCGCCTGACGCGCGTCCTCGCCTTCGCCGTCGATCGAGAGCGTGAACGCCTTGAGCCGCGCGGGCGAGATCCCCTCGTTCAGCAGCAGCTTGTAGAGGCAGAGCAGGATCGCCCCGCTGACGATCCCGCCCGAGAAGGGCACGCCGATCGGCGC
>JABFXM010000110.1 GCA_013361745.1 Gemmatimonadaceae bacterium
TGAGGAACCAGATCAGCGCATTCCTGTACTCGAGCGCCCCGATCGGCCCGCGAACCCAGCGGTCGATCACCAGGTAGGCGGGAATCGCGAACAGCTCGGCGAGCCCGTATCCGACCACGCCGTAGCGCGGCACGCAGAGGAGTGCCGCGCTCACGAAGAGCAGGATGTGCGCGATGTGGAAGGAGGTCACCCGCCAGTTATGGCGCAGCACGTAGAGCGCCGACGAATGCAGCGAGAAGAGGGCATTCGCGAGATAACCGACGGCCACGAACGGATAGACGCTCATCACCCCGCTCCAGCGAGGCCCGAAGAAACGGCTGATGATGAACGGCCCGACGAGGGCGAAGCCGAGGAGCAGGGGACCGAGGACGAGCTGCTGAAGGATCATCCCCTCCGAGAGCGCGCGGCGCAGCTTCGCCGCCTCCGTCTGCACGCGCGCGAGCGTCGCGATCGAGATGCGATAGGTCGCCGTCTTCACGAAGCAGAGATACTCCGTCACCCGCACCGCGAGAGCGACGTATCCGACAGCCTCGGCCCCCGCATAACGTCCGACGATGAGCGGATTGACGAGGCTCCGCAGCTGCCAGACCCACATCGACGCCGAATATCCGAGGCCGTAGCCGAGCATCTTGTCGACGAGCGCCCGATCCCAGCGAAGGCGCAGCCGGAGCCCGCTCATGGCGTGGAGTTGCACCCCGACGACGAGCTGCTGCGCCCACCAGCCGGCGACCGGCGACCAGTAGCGCCCACCTTTGAGCGCGACGGGGATGGCGACGAGATAGTACGTGAACTGGCCCGAGAGCTCGGTGAGGGCGACGCGCCGGTAATCGAGTCCGCGCTCGAGGCGCGCGAGGGGGACCTGATTCGTGAGCTGCAGCGGCAGCACGAGCAGCAGGACGGCTGCGACCGCGCGAAACTCCGGGATCGAGACCCAGTGCCCGACGAAGGGAAGAACGAGGTTCGCGATGAGCGCGGCGGATACCCCGAGCATCAGCAGCAGCGTGAACCCCTGATCGTAGACCGCCGCCGAGCTCTCGTCCTCGTTGCCGCGGATGAGGTATACCGCGACGCCCCACTGGCTGAGGTTCGACACGTAGAGGTGCAGCCCCATCGCGCTCGCGAACACGCCGTAGTCGTGCGGGCCGATGATGCGCGTCAGCAGCAGGACGCCGGCAACGCTGACGAGCATTCCCGCGGCCTCGCGCATCGCGATGAAGGCGCCACCCTTCAGGGCGCTGGCGCGCAGGCTCACGAGCGGCGGGTCCGGCTGATCAGCGCTCGCGCCGCGTCGTGGAAGCGCGCTGCTTCGGCAGAGGAATCCGCCGGGAGCGGACGGAGCAGGGCAACGAGCAACGCCGCCGCGAGGCCCAGTGCCAGACCGAAGCCGGCCGCGGCGATGGCGATCAGCCGCCGCTTGGGGTAGCTCGCGTGAATGGGCACGCTCGGCGGCTCGATCACCGTGAGCGCTGGCAGGCTGTTGATCTCGTCCATGCGTGCCGAGGTCGCGTCGCGACGAAGGGCGCTCGCGACCTCCTCGCGCATCGAGACGCGGCGCTGCAGCCGGTCGTTCTCCATCTTGAGCTGCGGCGAGACGATCATCCGGTTGGTCGCGAGGAACTGCGCGAAATCGTTCTCGGCCGAACGGAGCGCGGCGTCCGCCTCGTTCGCCTGACGCTCGGAGAACTCGCGCCGCAGCTTTGCGCGCGTCTGACGGCGCTCGACGTTGAACGCGTTCACCGCCGCGATGAGCGAGTCGGTGAGCTCACGCGCCTGCATCGGGCAGTCCGCCTCGACGGACACGGAGATCACGCCGGTACGCAGATCGTAGCCGGCGCCGACACGCCCCGAGAGGGCGAGCACCGCGGCCGCCATCCGCTCGATGTCATTGTCACCCGCTGGCTTCAGTCGATCTTCGACCGTTCTCGCGCCCGCCGCGCCACACTGCTCCTTCGGCGCGATGCGGAGGATGCTCTCGAGCACGGGACGGCTCTGCACCAGATCGACGTAGAATTTCGGGGAGTCCCCACCGGCGAGGTTCGGGTTCAACTGGCTGATGATCGCCATCGCCCCACCCATTGCCCCATTCGGGGCCTCGACGATGAAGGAGGCGTCCGACGTGTAGCGGCGCGGGGTGAGCAGCAGCACGGTGACGGCGATCGCGACGATGACCACCACGACCGCTGCCGCGATGCGCCACTGGCCGAGAATCAGCTCGCGAACCGCGCTGAGCAGCTGACGGGTGTCGCGCGCGACCGGCGGCGAATAGCCGCCGCGCGACTCGCGCTCCGGTGGAGCGCCTAACGTCGATGGGTTCATCACTTCCTCGTCACAACGACCACGATCGCCACCAGACTCGCCAGCACCTGCGCCACCGCCTGGGTCATCCCCGTGTAGTCCTTCTTGTCGTTCGGGTCCTTCTCCGGCACGAACACCACGCTCCCGGGGCCAGGCTCCGGATGCACCTTCACCAGCATCGTCCGGTGCGTCGTCTCGACCTTGCCGTTCGGCTGCGTCACGTAGGCGCGACCGGGGTCGGCAAGGCGGCTCGGACCACCCGCGGCTGCGATGTAATAGTCCATACCGCGGCCGGGCACGTACGGGATTCCCACCGGCGAGTTCACCGCGCCGCGCACGTTCACGACGCCGCTGTAGCGGGGGATGTAGATCGAGTCGCCCTCGAGGAGCACGAGGTTGTCGCGATGCTTCGGCTTCTTCAGCACCTCGGGCAGGTCGACGCCGATGCGGCCGACATGGTTCGCCTTGCGATAGAAGACGACCCCGCCCGCGTACGCCTCGTTCGACAGCCCGCCGGCGCGACGGATCACGTCGCTGAGCCGCTCGGTCTTCGTCATCAGCGCGTACGAGCCAGGGTACTCGACCTCACCCGTGATCGTCACGGTGCGCTCGAGCTCCCAGTCGGGCTGCTGGAGGATCAGAACGTTGTCGTACGGCTTGAGCGGGACGTCCTTCGCGCCGTTGGCCGACACCTGAAGCCCGGGAGGGCCGAGGTACTTGTCGCTGGAGCCGTCGCGCTCGAAGAGGTAGCTCGAGTCCATCGGCGCGCGGAAAGTGATCGCGGTGACGCCGCCGGCGCGATTCTCGGGGAGACGCGCGATCTCCGCCTCCTTCAGGTACGCGCCCTCCTCCAGCCCCTTCGCCATCAGCACGAGGTCGCGCAGCGTCATCCCCTCGCGATACGGGAACCGACCGCCGCTCCGCACCGCGCCAAAGATCGAGACGTACCGCTGCGGACGGAAATCAGT
>JABFXM010000183.1 GCA_013361745.1 Gemmatimonadaceae bacterium
CTGAAGACGCTGGGCGCGACGCGCTCGCAGGTCCGCGCAATCCTCGCCGCCGAGTACGCCGCGCTCGGCGTGATGTCGGCGCTGACGGGGCTGGTGCTCTCGCTCGGAGGCGCGTGGGCGCTCGCCCGCTGGACATTGCGCGTCCCCTTCGCGCCGGCGCCGCTCCCCCTCGTCACGATTCTCCTCGGGATGCTCGCGCTCGCACTGACGGTCGGACTGCTTGCGGGCCGCGACGTGTTCACCGGGACGGCGATGGACGCGCTGAGAGAGAGCGGGGCGTAGGCAGGGGTCAGGGGTCTGGGGTCAGGGGTCAGGAACGGCGACGAGGGACGATCACTCGTCCCTCGTTCCTCGTCATGCAGACCCCTGACCCCTGACCCCTGACCCCTAACCCGCGACCCCTGACCCGCGACCTCTACTTCACGGCTTTTCCATTCTCGTCCACCACCACCACCGGCCCCAGACCTGCTGCGCGGAGGCCGGCTTCGATCTGCTTGCGGTCACCAACGACGACGATCGTCTCGTGCGACGGGTCGACGTATTTCTTCGCCGCCGCGTTCGCCTGGGCCGCGCTGACGCGGCGGTAGCTGGCGCTGAGCGTGTTGTAGTAGTTGAGCGGCAGCCCGTCGCGGAGGACGCTGACGCCGGCGCTGGCGATCTGCTCCACCGTCTCGAAGCTCAGCGGAAGCGACTTTACCGCGCTCGACTTCGCGAAGGAGACCTCCTCCGCGCTGAGCGGGCGCTTGCCGCCGATCTCGCGCAGCTCGCGCACCATCTCGACGAGCGCGCTGTCGGTCTTCGCCGTCTGCACCTGGCTCGCGGCGTAGAACTCGCCGGGCTGCGGCGTCATGCGATAGTTGAAGAAGGAGTTCGCGCCGTAGGTGAAGCTGTGCGTCTCGCGCAGGTTGAGGTTCAACCGGCTGCTGAACGCGCCGCCTAACGCGGTGTTCATCACGTCGATCGCGTAGTAGTCAGGCGTGTTGCGCGCCGGCCCGACACCGCCGACGAGGAGCACGCTCTGCGGCGAGTTCGGCCGGTCGTAGAGGTAGATCGTGCCCGCGGCGGCGCTCTTCGCCGCCGGAATCGTGTAGCGCGCCTTGAAGCCGCCGGCCGGCCACTTGCCGAACGCCTTCTCGACCATCGCCACCGCGGCAGCCGGGGTGACGTCGCCGGCGACCACGAACTGCACGTTCTGCGGCCGGTAGTAGCGGCCGTGGAAGGCCACGAGATCGTCGCGCGTGATCGCGTTCAGCGACGACTCGGTGATCGTGCGCTCGTACGGATGGCCCGGGCCCCACACGGTGTTCGCGAACACGCGGCGCGCGAGGTAGCCCGGCTGGTCCAGCTGCCGCTTCAGCGTCACAAGGTTGTTCTGGCGCAGGCGCTCCAGCGACGCCGCCGGAAAGGCCGGATGCAGGAGCATGTCGGCGAGCAGCGCCATCGAGGAGTCGACGTTCGGGACCACCGTCGTGAAGCCGCCCGGGGTGACCCGGTTGCCGAGATCGGCGAAGGACTCCGCGAGCTGGTCGGCGGTGCGCGTCGTCGTTCCCTCGGACAGCATCGCCGCCGTCAGCGCGGAGACGCCTTCCTTCCCGGTCGGGTCGAGCGTCGGCGCCGCATCCACGACGACACGCACCGCGACGAGCGGCAGCTCGTGCTGCTCGAGGACCGCGACCTTGATGCCGTTCTTCAGCGTGCGCATCTGGATCGCCGGGATGCGCAGCGTGACCGGCGCGCCGCTCGCCGGCTTCTTCGACCGATCGAGCTCCTGCGCCTGCGACACCCGCGCCGCGCAGGAGAGGAAGAGCCCGACCGTGAACGCGAGGAAGGCGCGCTGCCAGAATTCCGTTGAGATCTTCTTCATGGCTTACTTGGCCGTGGGAGCCGCGGCTCCCGGAGTGACGTTCGTGTAGGGGAGCTGCGGATTCGCGATCAGGTCGAGCTTCCCGGCGGGCACCATGCTGAGCACGAGGTGGCCGCCGCTCAGGTACTTCTGCGCGACGCGGTGGAGGTCCTCCGCCGTCAGCGCGCGAAACTCGTCCAGGTCCTTCGCGAAGTGCTGCGGATCGCCGAAGAACGTCTGCCCTTCGTTGATCTGCTCGGCCTTGTCGAGCACTGACTGCAGTCCGGAGATGACACCGACGTTCACGAAGTTCTTCGTGCGCTGCAGCTCACGCGGCTCCGGCGCGGTGGCGATCATCGACCCGACCACGCTGTCCACCAGCGTCTCGATCTGGGTGAGCGACGCGTTCGCGCGCGGGCTCACCGAGATGTAGAACTCGCCCGCGTTCTCGTCGGAGCCGGAATAGGCGTTCACGCTCGTCGCGAGCTGCCGATCGTAGACGAGCAGCTTGCTCAGCCGCGCCGTGCGGTCGCGCGTCAGCACCGAGGCCAGCCCCTGGAGCGCGTTCGCGTCGGGGCTGTCCGTGCCGACCGTCGGCCAGACGAAGGTGATCTGCGGGAGGCGGGCCTTCGTATCCTCGAGCACCAGCCGCTTGTTCGCGGCGAGCGTCGTCGCCGGCACCTTCGGCCGCGTGATCGCGGGACCCGCCGGCAGGGGGCCGAAGTACTTCTGGACCCACGCCTTCGCCTGCGCGTTGTCGAAGTCGCCGACGATCGCGAGCGTCGCGTTGCCCGGCGCGTAGTAGGTGCGGAAGAACTCCTTCACGTCGTCGACCGACGCCGCCGAGAGGTCGGTCATCGAGCCGATCACCGGCCATGAGTACGGGTGCGTGCTCGGGTAGAGCGCCGCCGAGATCACCTCGTACTGGGAGCCGAAAGGCTGGTTGTCGACGCGCTGGCGCCGTTCGTTCTTCACGACGTCACGCTGGTTGTCGAGCTTCTTCTGCGTGAGGACGGGGAGCAGATATCCCATCCGGTCGGACTCGAGCCAGAGCGCGGTCTGCAGCTCGCTGCTCGGCAGCACTTCCCAGTAGTTCGTGCGATCGGTGGTGGTCGAACCGTTGATGTTCCCGCCCGCCTCCTCGACGACCTTGAAGTGCTGCTCCTCGGCGACGTGCTGCGAGCCCTGGAACATCATGTGCTCGAAGAGATGCGCGAAGCCGGTGCGCCCGGGCTTCTCGTTCTTCGAGCCGACGTGGTACCAGAGGTCCACCGCGACCACCGGCGCCGACTTGTCCGGGGACAGCAGAACGGTCAGACCGTTAGGCAGCGTGTAGCGCTCGACGTCGATCTTCGGCGCCGCGACCGGCGCCTGCGCGCGCGCGGCCAGCGGCGCGAGCGCGAGGCTCACTCGC
>JABFXM010000089.1 GCA_013361745.1 Gemmatimonadaceae bacterium
CGCGAACGGTGAGCAGCGGATCGTCCGCGATCGCCGTCCCGATGCCGACGGCGATCGCGTCGCACCCCGCGCGCAACCGGTGGACCTCGCGCCGCGCCGCGCGTCCGGAGAGCCAGCCGCGCGAGCGTGCGGCGTCCGCGATGGCGCCGTCGAGGGAGACGGCGAGCTTGAGGATCACCCAGGGCCGATCGGAGGCGAAGCGGTGGAAGAAGGCGGCGTTCAGCTCGCGCGCCGCGTCCTCCTCGACCCCGACCACGACCTCGACCCCCGCGCGTTCGAGAAGCTCGATGCCGCCGGCCGCCTCCGGATTCGGATCGCGCGCGGCGATGACGACGCGACGCAGCCCCGCCGCGGCGACCATCGGGGCGCACGGCGGCTGACGCCCCGTATGGTTGCAGGGCTCGAGGGTGAGATAGAGCGTCGCGCCGCGCGCGCGCGCTCCCGCGGCGGTGAGCGCGATGCGCTCGGCGTGCTCTTCGCCGGCGCGGGCGTGGTATCCCTCGCCGACGACCTCGCCGTCGCGAACGACGACGGCGCCGACCATCGGGTTCGGCGCCGTCTGCCCCCAGCCTCGCCGCGCCAGCGCGAGGGCGCGGCGCATCCAGCGCACATCGGCCTCCCGCGTCGGCGCGCCGTCCGTCACCGCCCCGTTCCGACGCGGATGCCTAACGCGCCCTCCCAGCTCGCGTCGCCGGCGGACCCGCCGACGAACTCGTTGAAGGTCGGGATCGCGATCGCGCCGACGCGGCCGACCTCGAAGGTCAGCGTCGCCCAGCGCATGTCGACGCTCGCGTCGGCGAAGAGCTGGGACCGCGTCACCTTCTGCGCGAAGCCGTCGAAGGGACGCCCGCTGCACGACTGCGGTCCGTAGGTGCAGCGCGGCGGCTGGATCGCGACGTACAGGTTCATCTCGCTCGAGGCGCGGTCCTGCCCGCCGCCCGCGTCGAGCTGCAGCGGTCCGAACGAGCTGCTCGCGACGAGCCGCCACGCGGTCGTGCGCGCGCGCAGTCCCTCGACCTCGACGCGGTCGCTGTTCGCGGCGAACGCCGCCGCGGCGTGGACCACGGGGAGGTCGCGCCGGATCCACGTCGCGCTCAGCGCCGGCCACGGTCCGGGGGCGTCGAAGATCCCGAGCCGCGCGCCGTAGCCGAGCTTCAGCGGGCCGTTGGGCACGCGCACCGTCACCCCGCCGCGCGCGACGTTAGGCAGGTACGCGACGTTGACGAGCGCGTCGAGCCCGCCGACGGAGAAGCCGGCGAATGGGAGCGACGGCAGCACGCCGACCGCTCCATCGACCATCGGCAATGGCAGCGGGATCTCCTGGAGCGGGAAGCGCGTCCGCTTCGCGGCGCCGGTGTCCGCCGGAAACTGCGAGAGATCGGGAACGCTTCCGTCGATGACGTGAAATCGGAGTCCGACGGTCCACCGCCCGAGTCCGAGCGGCGTCCCCTGGCCGAGCGTCGCATTGCCGCCGGCGACGACCGCGCCGAGCTGCGGGGCGAGCTGGCGATAGAGATCGGTGGCCTTCTGGCAGACGTCCTGGAAAGTGCTGCTCCCCCCGGCACATTGGGGATCGAGCGCGCCCGTGCCGTTCTGCGCACGAAGCGGCGCCGCCCATGCGCCGACGAGCAGCCCGGCGATGGCGACGCCGCTACGAAACTTCAACCTCATGATCCTCTAGAATCCGATGCGCAGCCCGAGCGAGCCGTAGAGACGCGACGCGTCGGCGGGCTTGCCCGAGAAGGTATTGTACGTCGCGACCTTGCCGCCGGAGGTCGTCCCGATCTCGGCGACGAGCTTCGCGAGCATCATGTTCATGTAGACGTCGGCGAAGTAGTTCGTGCGCGTGAGCGACTGCGACACGTTGGCCGTCGCCGGCACGTACGGGGGCGCGACGCCGCTGATGGAAGCCGAGGACTCGTACTTGTCCTGCCCGCCGCCGAGCGCCAGCCCGTACAGGAGGAACGACTTGCTCGCCGTCACCCGCCAGCTCGTCGTCTTCGCGTCGAGGGCGTTGACGTCGATCGAGTTCTGCCCCGCGGTCGCGTGGATGTCCACCGTCGGCAGGTCACGCTTGACGTAGCTCACGCCGATTCCCGGGGTGAGGAGTCCCTCCTGGAGCACGCCGACGCGCACGCCGTAGCCGAACTTCGTCGAACCGTTAGGCGTCTTCACCGTCACGCCACCACCGTTGTACTCGGGGATGTACGAGACGTTGACGAGCGCGTCGATCCCGCCGACGCGCGTCACGCCGAGGCTCAGCCCGGGAAAGACACCGATCGACGCGTCGACCACCGGCATCGCGAGGACCTGGTTCTTCGTCGGGACGGTCTGCGCCGAGGTGTTCGAGAGCGGATTCGGGCTGTAGAACGGGGTGTAGCTCCTGAGCTGCGGCAGCGACCCGGCGAGCGCGTTCGCGCGAAGCGAGATCGCGAAGCGCGGGAACCCGCCCATCGTGCCGCCCTGGCCCAGCGTCGTGTTGCCGCCGGCGATCACCGCGCCGAGCTGCGGCGCCATGTAGTTGAAGAGGTCGACGCCCATGTTGCAGGCGTTCTGCTGCGGGGCGACGCTGCTGTTGCACTGGCTGGCCTGCCCCTCCACCGTCACTGCGCTCGCCACCAGCGCGCCCATCACGACAACGAGATTGCACTTCATTCGTCTTGCTCCGCGTTAGGTGAGAACCACTCGCCCGGCGCCGTCCGTGATGTGTCCCATGAGCCAGGCCGGTACCCCGGCCGCCGCCGCCGCCGCGATCACGCGGTCGGCTGACGATTCGTCGGTGATGACCACCATACCGACGCCCATGTTGAAGGCCCGAAACATCTCGGATCGCTCGACGCCACCGGCGCGCTCCAGCTCCTGAAAGACACTCGGGACCGTCCATGTCCCCGTGTCAACGAGCGCGTCCATCGTACCCGGCAACGCCCGGTTCAGGTTCCCCGGCAGTCCGCCACCTGTGATGTGCGCCATCGCGTGGATGTGATCCAGCACCGGACGCAGCGCCGCGAGGTACGAGCGGTGTACCGCGAGCAAGACATCGGCCACGGATCGCTCGGTTCCCGGGAAGCGATCGCGCGCGCCGATTTTCATGCGCTCGCTCACGATCCGCCGCGCGAGCGAGTAGCCGTTGGTGTGCAGCCCCGAGCTCTCGAGGCCGACGAGCACGTCGCCGACGCGGACGCGCTCGCTGCCTAACACTCGCTGCTCCTCGACGAGCCCGACGATGAAGCCCGCGAGATCGTAATCGGGCGGCGTGTACACGCCCGGCATCTCGGCAGTCTCGCCGCCGATCAGCGCGCAGCCGTTCTCGCGGCAGCCAGCCGCGACACCGGCGACGACGCCCTCGACGACGCGCGGCTCGAGCTTCCCGAAGGCGACGTAGTCGAGGAAGAAGAGCGGCGACGCGCCCTGCACGAGGATGTCGTTCGTGCAATGGTTGACGAGATCGTGGCCGATCGTGTCGTGGCGGTCCGCCTCGATCGCGACCTTGATCTTCGTCCCGACGCCGTCCGCGCTCGCGACGAGCAGCGGCGCCGTCGCGCTCTCCGGCACGCGGAACATCCCGCCGAAGCCGCCGAACGCGCCCCGCGCGCCAGCCGTGAAGGTGCTCTCGACGAGCTTGCGGATCCGCTCCTTCGCCTCGTCCGCGGCGTCGATGCTGACGCCGGCGTCGCCGTACGTCAGCCCCTCCTTGGCCGTCACGCGATCTCCGCCTCGAAGGCGACGAGCTCCTGGAACTCGCCGAGGCGCCGCGCGATGTCGGCCTGTGTCACCTCGAGCAGCCGCTGGACGCTGAACTTCTCGACCGCGAAGCTGCCCAACGCCGCGCCGTAGATCATCGCGCGCCGCATGTTGCGCTCGCTCAGGTCGCCGGTGCGCGCGAGGTAGCCCATGAAGCCGCCGGCGAAGGAATCCCCCGCGCCGGTCGGGTCGAACACCGACTCGAGCGGGTACGCGGGCGCGAAGAAGATCGTGTCGCGCGTGAACATGAAGGCGCCGTGCTCGCCCTTCTTGATGATCACGTGGCGCGGACCCCTATCCAGGATCCAGCGAGCGGCCTGCACGAGGTTGAACTTCTCGGTGAGCTGGCGTGCCTCGCCGTCGTTCAGCGTGATGAGATCGACGTGCTTCAGCAGCTCGAGCAGGTCGGAGCGGCGGCTCTCGATCCAGAAATTCATCGTGTCGCAGGCGACGAGCTTCGGCCGGTTCACCTGGCGGAGCACGTCGAGCTGCAGCCGCGGATCGATGTTCGCGAGGAAGACGAAGGGCGCGCTCTTGAACTGCTCCGGGATCTTGGGGCTGAAGTGCGAGAACACGCCGAGGTGCGTCTCGATCGTCTCGGCGCTGTTCAGGTCGTGCCGGTAGCGGCCGCGCCACCGGAAGGACGATCCCTCCGCGCGCTCGAGTCCCGACAGATCGACGCCGCGCTTCGCGAGCGGTTGCAGCTGCTCGACGGGGTAGTCGCTCCCGACGACGCCGACGAGCTGCACCGGCGTGAGGAGGCTCGCGGCGGCGGAGAAGAAGGTCCCCGATCCGCCGAGGACGTTGTCCGCGCGGCCGAAGGGAGTCTCGACCGAGTCGAGCGCGACCGAACCGACGACTAGGAGCATCGTTTCAGAGGAAGTGGTTGGCAGGGCGTTCGTGGAGTCGCACGCGCGGAACGCTGTACGTGTGCGGCATCAACGGCGGGAACGACAATCTCACTGATTCGCACGGATTTTCACTGATACGACTTCAGGACTGAAAGGCGAGACGGCTCACGTCGAACGGCCGAGCTGCAGTATCCGTGCAGATCCGTGTACATCCGTGTGATCGTCGTTCCCCAATCGATGCTGGAGTCGCGCTCACATCCGCTCCGGCGCCGTGATCCCGAGGATCGAGAGCCCGTTCCGCAGCACGATCATCGACGCCCGCGCGAGGAGCAGGCGCGCGTTCATGATCTCCGCCGGCTCGTTCAGCACGTGCGCCTTGTGGTACCAGAGATGCATCCGGCGTGCGGTCTCGAGCAGATAGTTCGCGACACGGTGCGGCTCGAGCGCGTCCGCCGCGCCGGCGACGAGCGCCGGGAAGTCGAGCAGCGACTTCACCAGCTCCTGCTCCTCCGGCAGCGAGAGCTGCGCGAAGTCGACGCCGGCGCCGCTGATCGATGCAGGGTCGATCTCGCCGACGCGGAAGATCCCGCAGAGGCGCGCGTGCGCCATCTGGATGTAGTACACGGGGTTCTCCTCGCTCTGCGAGCGCGCGAGGTCGACGTCGAAGACGAGCTGCGAGTCGCCCTTCCGCATCAGGAAGAAGTAGCGCACCGCGTCGCGCCCGACCTCGTCGATGAGGTCGCGCACCGTGACGTAGCTCCCCGCGCGCTTGGAGATCTTCATCTCCTCCCCGCCGCGCATCACCGTCACCATCTGGTGCAGCACGTAGTCGGGATATCCCGCGGGAATCCCCATGCCTAACGCCTGCAGCCCCGCGCGCACGCGGGTCACCGTGCTGTGGTGGTCGGCGCCCTGGACGTTGATCGCGCGGTGGAAGCCGCGCTCCCACTTCGTCACGTGATAGGCGACGTCGGGAAGGAAGTACGTGTACGTCCCGTCACGCTTGCGCATGACGCGATCCTTGTCGTCGCCGAACGCCGTCGTGCGCAGCCAGAGCGCACCCTCGCTCTCGTACGTCGCGCCCTTCTCCTCCAGCATCGCGACCGTCTTCTCGACCATCCCGTTCTCGTAGAGCGAGCTCTCGAGATAGTAGGTGTCGAAGGCGACACCGAACGCCTGGAGGTCGAGGTCCTGCTCGCGACGCAGCGCCTTCACGGCGAAGCGGCGGATCGCCTCGAGGTCCTCCGCCTTCGGGTCCTCGCGATGCTCCTCGACGTAGCGCGCCGCGATCTCGCGGATGTACTCGCCGTGGTAGCCGCCCTCGGGGATGGGCGCGTCCATCCCCGCGAGCTGGCGCGCGCGTGCCTGCACGCTGAGCGCGAGGTTCGCGATCTGCACGCCGGCGTCGTTGTAGTAGAACTCGCGCGAGACCTTCCAGCCCGTCCACTCGAGCAGCGCGGCGATCGCGTCGCCCAGCGCCGCCTGGCGCCCATGGCCGACGTGAAGTGGGCCGGTCGGGTTCGCGGAGACGAACTCGACGTTCACCGCGCGGCCTTCGCCGGTGGCGCGGCGGCCGAATTGGTCGCCTTCCGCTACTATCGCGGGCAGCCCCGCGGCCAGCGTCCCGGCGTCGATGCGGAAGTTGATGAAGCCGGGCCCGGCGATCTCCGCGCCGGACACCCCCGCCTTGCCGAGGTCCATCGCGCCGATGAGCGCGTTGGCGATGTCGCGCGGGGACTTCTTCAGCGGCCGCGCGAGCGTCATCGCGAGGTTGGTCGCCCACTCGCCGAACTGCGGATCGCGCGGGCGCTCGAGCACCGGCTCGACTCCTTCCGGCGCGCCGAGGGCGCGAGCGGCGCGCGCCAGCTCGCCGCGAATGCGCTCGGCGCTGCTCATTCCGTGCTCGGCTTCGTCGAGGGCGCGGGGGCAGCCGGCTTGGCGTCTGCGCTTCCCGACTTCTCGCTCTTCGCGTCGCTCTTCGCCTCGCCTTTCGATTCGGTCGAGGCCGAGCCGCTCCCCTCGCTCTTCGCCGGCGGCCTCGTCGAGCCCTTGGCGTGCGCGTTCTTTCCGTAGTCGGTGAGGTAGAAGCCGGAGCCCTTGAACATGAGGCCGGCGCCGGCGGACATCTGGCGTACGGCCTCACGGCCGCACGTCGGGCACGCGACGACCGGCTCGGCGGCGGAGATCGTCCGGAAGAACTTCTCGAACTCGTGCCCCTCGGGGCAACGATATTCGTAAGTGGGCATTCGGGAGAGACTTGGGAGCTGCGTGAAGCGAACTATCAAGCTAAGCCCGCTGACGGGGCCGAACAAGCGGGCGCTCCCTCCGTCCGCGACGCGCTTCCCCGTTGTCAGCGATGTATCAGCAGTCGATGCGTGGGGACTGGCGCGGCCCACTCCAACCGGTCAGATTGGGCCCCCGACCACACCATCAACTAACGCCACCCTGTCGCCGCGCCGACCCGCGCGCCGCGAGGGAGTTCGCCACGTCCGGCCGACGCCCCGACCCGATCCGATCGCGGAACGTTAGGCCCGCCCCCCTTCACCACTGCCGCCACGCGCGGCTCCTTCTTCAACCCGAGGCGTTTCAAGGAGATGCCCATGAGAAGGTTCGTCAGTTCACTCCTCACCGTCGCGGGGCTGGCATTGTTGCCCGCCGGCCTGCGCGCCCAGCAGACAGGAACCGTTACTGGCCTCGTGACCGGTCAGGGCAACGTTCCCGTCCCTAATGCGGCCGTGCAGATCGTCGGAACGACGATGGGCACCCGCACCAGCGACGACGGAAGCTACCGCATCACCGGCGTGCCGAGCGGCGCGCGGACGCTGCGGGCCTCGCGCATCGGCTACGCCGCGATGACGCAGTCCGTCACTGTCCCCGCGGGGGGCACGGTGAGCGCGAACTTCACCCTCGACGTCTCGCACATCGTCCTCGGAGACGTCCTCATCACCGCCGCCTCCGGCGAGACGATGCGGAAGCGCGAGAGCGGCGCGGCGACGGCGACCGTGGCCTTCGACTCCGTGCCACCGGTGCCGAGCGCGAACTTCTCCCAGGCGCTGAACTGCAAGGCGTCGGGCGTGACCATCCAGCAGGCGAGCGGCTCGACCGGCTCCGGAGCGCGCATCCGCATCCGCGGCTCGAACTCCATGTCGCTCAGCAACGAGCCGCTGCTCATCATCGACGGCGTCCGCGCCGACAACTCGGCGGAGTCGAACTCCATCGACGTCGGCGGCATCTACCCGTCGCGCATCAACGACCTCAACCCGGACGACATCGAGTCCGTCGAGGTGATCAAGGGACCGGCGGCGGCGGCGCTCTACGGCACCGCGGCGGCGAACGGCGTCCTGCAGATCACGACGAAGCGCGGCCGCGCCGGCCAGACGCACTTCACCACGTATGGTGAGCGCGGGCGGCTGTACGAGGTCACCGCGTATCCGTACAACTTCGGCGGCTGGACGAGCGACACGGCCAACTATCCGCCGGTCATCGGGTCGCCCGGCGCGAGCCCGTTCTGCAACCTCGACGAGCAGGCACACGGCGGATGCACCATCGATTCCCTCGCCAAGCTCAATCCGCTCGAGCAGTACAGCCCCTTCCGCATCGGCAACCGCAGCAAGTTCGGCGGCTCGGTGAACGGCGGCTCCGACAAGCTTCAGTACTATCTCTCGGGTGACAAGGAAGTCGAGGAGGGGGTGCTGATGAACAACCTCCTCGCCCGCTTCAACCTGCGCAGCAACCTGCGCGCGAGCCTCCGGAAAGATCTCGACGTCAGCCTGAACACCGGCTACACGAACAGCGCGCTGCAGCTCCCGCAGACCGACAACAGCTACTACGCTCCGCTCGGCAACGGCTACGGCGGCGACGCGTATCCGGGCCTCTATCACGGCTACGATCCGATTCCGCCCGAGCAGTCGTACTCGGTGAACACGACCCAGAACCTCGACCGCTTCGTCGGGAGCCTCAACACGAACTACACGCCGCTCCCCTGGCTGAAGGTCACGGGCGTCACGGGCGCCGACATTCTGAGCCGCATCGACCGCGAGATCACGCCGCGCGACGCGGTGCACTTCACCGACGCGTCACTCCTCGGCGCCGCGACGTCGAACCAGTTCCGCATCACGAACTACACGGCGAACTTCTCCGGCATCGCGACCTTCCAGCCCGCGGAGGCCTTGACCTCGACGACCACGGTCGGGTCGCAGTTCGCGCAGAGCTCCAACACCGGCACGTTCGCGTACGGCGAAGACCTCGCGGGTGGCATCGCCTCGCTGCGCGGCGTCGCGGCACGCTTCGCCGTCGACGAGCGCACCATCACCAACCGCACCCTCGGCGGCATCTTCTCCGAGGAGCTCGGGTGGCGTGACCGGCTGTTTCTCACCGGCGCCGCGCGCGCCGACAAGAACAGCGCGTTCGGCGCGAACCTGAAGCCGGTCGTCTATCCCGCCGCCAGCATCTCGTACGTCGTGAGCGAGGAGCCATACTGGCCGCGCAACCCCGTGGTGAGCACGCTGCGGCTGCGCACGGCGTACGGCGAGTCGGGTCTGCGCCCGGGACCGCAGGACGCGCTTCAGTACTACGCTCCCCGCGGCACGACGGTGCACGGCAAGGATGCGCCGGGCCTCGCCCTCGCGAACTTCGACAACCCGAACCTCAGGCCCGAGCGCTCGGGCGAGTTGGAGGGGGGCTTCGAGGCGTCGCTGTTCGGCGATCGTGCGAGCCTCGACGTCACGGCGTACGACAAGAGGTCTCGTGACGCGCTGGTGCTGCGCCGGCTGCCACCTTCGCTCGGTGGTCCGACGTCGCGCTTCGAGAACATCGGCAAGGTGTCGAACAAGGGTCTCGAGGTGGCGCTGAACTCGAAGGTGCTGCAGCTGAACAACCTCCAGTGGGACGTGAACGTGAACGCCGCCTGGAACAGGAACCGGCTCGTCGAGCTCGGAAAGAACATCCCCGATATCGTGTTCGGCTTCAGCAGCTCGCAGCGCCACACACCCGGTCGTCCGCTCGGCGCGTTCTACGGTCGCGTCATCACGGGCTACCAGGTGGTCAACGGACTCGTGGACCCGTCGACGATCAAGCGCAGCGCGAGCCCGACGTATCTCGGCACGCCGATCCCGACGCGGACGGTGACGCTGACGACGGGTGTCACCTTCTTCAAGCTGGCGCGCCTCTCCACCCTGCTCGATTACAAGGGTGGGCACATGCAGTACAACGACTCGGAGTCGTTCCGCTGCGGCATCGGCACCTGCCGCGGCGTCAATGATCCCGCCGCTCCGGCTGACGAGCAGGCCCGCGCGCTCGCCCGCTACGAGTCGAGCTCGGCGATCGGCGACTTCATCGAGCACGCCGACTACATGAAGGTGCGCGAGGTCTCGCTCACCCTCACCGCTCCGCACGACTGGGCGGCACTCGCGCGCGCGAACGACGCGAGCCTCGTGATCTCCGGTCGCAATCTCTACACGTGGACCCGCTACACCGGCCTCGATCCGGAGCAGAACATCGGGCAGAACAACTTCACGACGACGGACTTCCTCGGCCAGCCGAACGTCCGGTACGCGACCGTCCGCCTCAACCTCACTTTCTGAGCGCCGATGCGCAGAGGATATATCATGACCACCGTGCGATTCATCGCGCGTGCGGCCGCGCCGCGTCGAGCCGGAGGCGCGGCGCTGGGCGCGCTGGCGCTCGTCGCCGCCGTCAGCGCCTGTGACCTCAAGGTCGCGCAGCCCGACGTGGCGTCGCCGTCGTCCGTCAATCAGTCGGGCGCCCGCGCGACGCTGCTCAACGGCGCCGTCTCGCTGTTCTCGCAGGGCTACGCCGGCAACGGCGACAGCAGCGGCGTCGCCTCCCTCGGCGGGATGTTCTCCGACGAGTTCACCGACTCCGACTACCAGGAGCGGCACATCGACGTGGACAAGCGCAACGTTCCGGAGAACAGCGCCGCGGTCGCCGGCGCGTACACGGCGCTCCAGCGCGCGCGTGTCGCCTCGCTCGACGTGGCCGCGCGGTACGCGGCGGCCGATCCGACGTCGATCCACGCCGCCGAGGCGGAGATGATCGCCGCCTACTCGTTCCTCACCTTCGCCGAGAACTGGTGCAACGGCGTTCCGTACAGCAACTACAACGGAGGCAACCTCCAGTACGGCACGCGGACGACGTCGGCGCAGACCTATGACAGCGCGCTCACGCACTTCGACAAGGCGCTGGCCATCGCGGTCAAGGGCGACACCGTGCACGATCAGGACGCGCTCGACGTCGTCAACACCATCCGCGTCGGACGCGGGCGGACGCTGCTCGGCCAGGGCAAGTTCGCCAGCGCGGCGATCGCGGTCACCGGCGTGCCGGCCGGCTTCGTGTACTACCTGTACTCGTCGTCGGCGAGCACGAAGCAGTACAACGGCGTGTATTCCTGGAACAACAGCTACGGCCGATTCACCGCGGCGAACAGAGAAGGCACGAACGGCCTGAACTTTCTCAGTGCGAACGACCCGCGCGTGAAGTACCAGGACGCGGGGAAGTTCGGACTGGACGGCCGCACGGAGCTGATCTACCAGATGAAGTATCCCGATTACGGCTCGCCGATGCCGCTCGCGTCGGGCACAGAGGCGGAGCTCATTCGCGCCGAGGCGGACCTGCAGGCGGGTAGCAGCAACTGGCTCACGCGCCTCAACGGGCTTCGGGCCAGCGCGGGGCTTTCGGCGCTGACCGATCCGGGGACGGGCGCCGGCCCCGACTCCGCGCGCGTCGCTATCCTGTTTCGCGAGCGCGCCTTCTGGCTCTGGCTGACCGCGCACCGCATGGCCGATATGCGGCGGCAACTGCGGCAGTACGGAAACTTCTTCACGCAGTCGGCGCTCTACCCGACGGGTTCCTACCCGAAGGGCGGCAACTACGGCACCGACGTGGTATTCAAGGTTCCCTTCGACGAGCGCAACAACCCGAACTACTCGGGCGCGGCGACCACCTGCACCGACATGAATCCGTAGCCGGCACGAACGGCGACGAAAGACGAAACGGCCCGGGGAATCCCGGGCCGTTTCGCGTTTTCACGGCGGGTTGCCTAACGTCCGGGCGCGTACACCCCCCACACCCCGCGCAGCACGTCAGCGATCTCGCCCACCGACGCCCGCGCGCGCACCGCGTCGACGATCAGCGGCATCAGCGGCTCGCGCGCGCCCGCGCCGAGATATCCCGGTGCCGCGGCGCCTAACGCGTCGAGCGTGCGCTTCACCGCGGCACCGTCGCGCTTCTCCTTCACCGCGCGCAGTCGCTCGACCTGATCCCGCGCGAGCCGCGAGAAGTCCGGCGTCGGGATCACCGGCGGCTCCTGTTCGTCGGCGAACCGGTTCACCCCGACGATCACCGTCTCCCCCGACTCGATCCGCAGCTGCTGCTCGTACGCGCTGCGACCGATCTCCTCCTGAAAGAACCCCGCCTCGATCGCCTGCGCCGCGCCGCCGAGCTCCTCGACCTTCGCCATGAGCGCGAGCGCGCGCTCCTCGAGCGCGTTCGTCAGCGATTCGACGTA
>JABFXM010000384.1 GCA_013361745.1 Gemmatimonadaceae bacterium
CCGCTACAAGCTCGCCGCGGCGAAGCACATCTTCGGCTTCCGCCCGATGCGCGCCGACCTCGGCGACGGGCTCGGCGAGCGCGAGCGCCTGCTCGTCGCGATCGCGCACGGGCGGCGCTACGGCGGCGGGATACTCGTCGCGCCGCACGCCAGCGTCGACGACGGCCTGCTCGACGTCGTCTCGATCGACGACGCGCCGACCGCGGAACGCATCGCCCTCTTCCAGACCGCGCAGGACGGCAGGCACCTCTCGCGCGAGGGCGTCGCGGTGCGGCGCGAGCCCGTCGTCACGATGCACTTCGAGGTCCCGCCGGCGTTCCAGATCGACGGTGAGCTGTATCAGGCGCGGCGGCGCGCGGTCGTCGCCGAATGCGTCCCCGGCGCGCTCCGCGTGATCACCGCGCAGGCGGCGTCGGTGCCGCCGACGCAGGGCCTTCCCCGCTCTGCATCCGCGACTGCTCCGGCTTCTCGATCGACGGGCCGTCCCTGACCGAGCGCGCCTTCGACGTCCGATCGATCTCCGCCATGAGCCGGCTCTCGATCCCGTGCACGTCGAGCGGCCCGAGCATCTGCTTGAGCTCCGCGTCTTCGGCGAGCGGGTGGCCGAGCCGGCGATAGAGACCCGTCACGAGCTGCAGCGTCTTCGTCACCTCCTGCTCCGTCCAGAGCGCGACCTGGAGCGCGAGCTCTTCACGCAGCTCGGCGATCGCGGATTCCCGCTTCTGCGCTAGCAGGACGAAGATCGAGAGGAAGATCGCCTCCAGCGAGACGACCATCGTCAGCAGCCCGAAGGGGAATGGGTCGAAGGGATGGAGGCCGAAGCCCCGCAGCAGCCCGACGTTCCACGGAATCCAGACGAGGAACCAGACGACGTGGATGATGAGGAAGGGCGTGGACGCCGCGATGTCGTTCAGCTTCTCCGCGATGTCGTCAATCGCCGTGCGATCGGCGGCGCGCTGCGCCTTGATCGCCATGAACGCGCGATTCGCGACATGCCGCGCGCTGCGCCGCTCGGCCAGCGGCGGAAGCCCCGGCGTGTCGTCGGGGAAGGACGGGATGATCGGTTCGTGATGAGCCATTCAGCGGGCGGGATGCGCGAGAGCTTGCGAGCCCGACGGAAGCGAGTTCCGTGCCCCGCTCGGTCCTCACCCACCGGCCTTCCCGCTCAGCGAGGCGGCTTGCTCGCGCTGTCGCTGGTGGCCGAATCGTTCGGCGACGCGGCCGGCGTCTGCTGCCGCGCCTTCGCGGCGGCGTCCTGGCGCTTCTGCTCGCGCATGCGCTGCAGCGCCTCCGGCGTCGAGAAGATCGCCGCCGCCGTGTCGCTCGACTCGACGACGACGCTGATCTGCGAGGGGAGGTAGCTGTCACCGGCGCCGAGCACGGTGACGAGATGCTCTCCCGCCTCGACGCGCGCGACGAGCGGCGTCATCCCGAGCTGCTCGCCGTCGATGCGCGCCAGCGCGGCGCCGCCGTTGATGACGACGCGGATCCAGCCGTACTGCATCCGCGAGGTCGCGCCGCGCGTCCGGGACAGCCCGGCACCGAGCGAGGTGTCGAGCGCGATGGGGACGACCGTCGTCGCGCCGCCGGTCTCCGGAACGCCCGTCGAGGCGTGCGCCGTCGAGTCGTGGGACGCGATTGCGCTGTCCCCAGCGGCGGGCGACGCGTTAGGCAGCACCATCGCCGTCGCGATCGCGGCCCGGGCCGCCAGCGCGCTGTCGTGCGCGGCGAGCGAATCGGCGCGCGGCGCGCGGATCTGCTCGTCCTTCACACCCGCCAGCGACTCGACCTGCTGGATCGCCGGCTGCAGCTGCGACATGATCGGATCGCGCGTCTCCGGAAAGGCGAAGGCGCTGCCGACCGCTCCCACGAGCAGCAGGGGAACGAGCACGCCGGCGACGCCGCGTTTCTGCACCGCCGGGCGCTTCCGCGTCTCGAACCGTGGACCACGCTGTGTCTGCGCGCCCACCGCCGCCGAGCGCAACCCGGCGAGGGCGTCGACGAAGGCGGTGACGCTCGAGAAGCGCTGCGAAGGATCCTTCGCCAGCGCTCGGCGCAGCGCTTCGTCCACGCCTTCGGGGAGGCCCGTCCGCAGGTACGTGATCGGCGGGACCTCCGCCGAGAGATGCATGCGCAGCAGATCCTGGATCTGCGGCGTCTCGAAGGGGCGACGGCCACAGAGCATCTCGTAGGCGACGACGCCGAGCGAGTACTGGTCCGCGCGTCCGTCGAGCTCCGTCCCCTTCCACTGCTCGGGGGACATGTACCCCGGCGATCCGATGATCCCGGTACCCGTCGATCCCGCCTCGCTGTTGCTCAGCGCCTTCGCGATCCCGAAGTCGGCGACCATCGCGTGACCCGTCTCGCCGAGCAGCACGTTCGCCGGCTTGATGTCGCGATGGACGACGCCCTGCCGGTGCGCGTGGTCGAGCGCAGCCGCGACTTCGTGCAGCAGCTTCACCACGTGCTCGAGGCTGAGCTGCTTCTTCCCGGAGCCGATGAGGTCCTCGAGGCTGCCGCCGCGCACCAGCCGCATCGTGTAGAAGGCGACGTTCTGGCGCTGGCCGACCGCGAAGATCGGAACGATGTGCGGGTGATCGAGCCGCGCCGCGAGGCGCGCCTCACGCTCGAAGCGCTGATACGCGTCCGGGGCGAGCACAGGATCGAGCGCGAGCACCTTCAGCGCGACCTCGCGGTCGAGCGCCATCTCGCGCGCGCGGAAGACGATCCCCATCCCGCCGCGGCCGAGGAGCTCGAGCAGCTTGTAGCCCTCGCCGACGGCCTCCTGCAGCCGCACGCGCATGCGATCGTTCTGCTCGGCGGGGTTGCCGCCGATCGTCACGTTGCCGCACTTCGGGCAGGGGTGGCTCGGGTCGCCGACGGTCGCGCCGCAGGAGGCGCAGACCCCCGCGATCCCGGCGGCGATGGTGACCGCGTCGGGCGTGGTGTTCCGGACGTCGCTCATCGGCTCAGTGCGACTCAGCCATGAAGGCGCCTGACCGCGTCGCGGGCGCGCTCGCGCTCACCCCAGGTCGGGAAGAGCTCGCGCGCCGCCGCGACGCAGCGCGAGTATGGACCGGCGGAGTTCGGCGCGACCATCGGGAGCCAGGCCATGACGCAGCGAGTGATGGCGGTCGCGTCGTCGGCGCTCAGCGACGCTCCCTTCCCGGCGGACTCTGTCGCCGCCGGCGCCGACGCCGGCGCGATCAGCGGGCGCAGCGCCTCGAAGGCGGCGCGGCGATGGCCGTCGCTCCG
>JABFXM010000455.1 GCA_013361745.1 Gemmatimonadaceae bacterium
AGTCGCTGCTCTTTCCACACCTCGACGTGCGTCGCAACGTCGCCTACGGCGCGCGCGGCAAGCCGATCGACGACGCCGTCGCGCGCGCTGAAATCGTCGCGCTCCTCGACCGCGACGTGCGCACGCTGAGCGGCGGGGAGAGCCAGCTCGTCGCGCTCGCGCGGGCCATGGCGAGCGACCCGCGCGTGCTCCTCCTCGACGAGCCCTTCGCCGCGCTCGATCCACCGCGACGCGCCGCGATGCGCCGGATGATGCGCGCCTGGCAGCGCGAGCGCGGGCTCACCGTGCTCCACGTGACGCACGACGTGAACGAGGCCGCGCTCCTCGCCGACACCCTCGCCGTGCTCGACGCCGGTCGCGTCCTCCAGAGCGGCGCGGCGACGGAGATCTTCGCGCGTCCGGGCTCGGCGCGTGTCGCGGAGCTCGTGGGCGCCGAGAACGTGCTGGCAGGGGTCGCGAGCACGGAGAGCGACGGGATGATCGCGCTGCACGCCGGGCGGCTGACGATTCACGCGATCGGCGAACGGACCGATGGCCCGGCACACGCGGTGATCGGCGCCGACGAGATCGTACTCTCGCGCGATGCCCCGGTCTCCTCGGCGCGGAACAGCTATCCCGCCCGCGTCGTCGCGCTCGGCGCCAACGGTTCGCTCGTCCGTGTCGAGCTCGACGTCGAAGGGACACCGCTCGTCGCGGTGGTGACCCGCGGCTCTGCCCGCGAGCTCGGCCTCGCGCCTGGCGCGGGGACGCACGTCTCCTTCAAGGCGACCGCGGTGCGGATCTGCTGACCGTTGCTCGGCCGCACTGGCAGGCTCTGTCTCGGGTCGCGTGGGGGCTTGGTGCGTGGGCGAGCATCACGCGGTTTGTCGGGGAGAATTGCACGAGAAGAGCTAAGCACGGCGGGAGAACGCCTGTGACGCAAGCATCCCGACTGCACGAACCGAAGAGCTGTTTGGGGGCAGGGCCGGTGAGGTGGTCTCATCTCGCCTGACCAAAAAACATCCCGGCTCGTGCCGTAGAATCTTCCGCCGTTCTCCCGCAGTGCTCGCGCCGTTCTCCCACAAAATCCGCGCGATCCCGCCCGCACGACAGACCCGAACGTGACCCGCAGAGTCGCGGAGTGGCTACGACAGCCTAACGCGCCACCGCCTTCTCGCTCGCCCGCCAGATGTCGATCCCGCCCTCGGTCGCGAGGTCGTTGATCTTCGTGAGCTCCTCCTTCGTGAAGTCGGTCCGCTTCAGCGCGCCGAGGCTGTCCTCGAGCTGCTCGAGCGTCCGCGCCCCGATCAGCGCCGAGGTGATGCGCGGGTCACGGAGCACCCACGCGATCGCCATCTGCGCCAGCGTCTGGCCGCGTCCCTTCGCGATCTCGTTCAGCCCGCGGATGCGCTCGAGGTTCGAGTCGGAGAGGAACTTCCGCTGCAGGGATTCGCTGCGCGTGACGCGTGAGCCCTCGGGGATCCCCTTCAGGTACTTGCTCGTCAGCATCCCCTGCGCGAGTGGGGAGAAGGCGATGCATCCCAGCCCCAGCTTCTCGAGGGTGTCGAGCAACCCGTCCTCGACCCAGCGATTGAGCATCGAGTACGAGGGCTGGTGAATGAGGAAGGGCGTGCCGAGCTCGCGGAGGAGCTTCGCCGCCTGCTTCGTCGCGTCGGGAGAGTACGAGGAGATGCCGGCATAGAGCGCCTTTCCCTGCCGCACGACCTGGTCGAGCGCCATCATCGTCTCCTCGAGCGGCGTCTCCGGGTCGAGCCGGTGCGAGTAGAAGATGTCCACGTACTCGAGCCCCATCCGCTTCAGGCTCTGGTCGAGGCTCGCGACGAGATACTTCCGCGATCCCCACTCGCCATAGGGGCCGGGCCACATCCGATAGCCGGCCTTCGTCGAGATGATCAGCTCGTCCCGGTAGGGCCGGAAATCGTCGGCGAAGATCTTCCCGAAGTTCTCCTCCGCCGATCCCGGCGGCGGTCCGTAGTTGTTCGCGAGATCGAAGTGCGTGATGCCGAGGTCGAAGGCGCGACGGAGGATCGCGCGCTGCGTCTCCAGGACGTCGACGCCACCGAAGTTCTGCCAGAGTCCGAGCGAGATGGCGGGGAGGAGCACCCCGCTCCGTCCGGTGCGGCGGTACTGCATCAGCTCGTAGCGATCGTCGGCGGCGGTGTAAGGCATGAGATCAGAAGGTGGAGTTGGCCGAAGTCTGCAGCGCCTGCTCGAGGGCGCGCCAGGGCATCATCGCACATCCGACGCGCGCCGGGTAGCGCGCCACGACCTCGAACGCGAGCAGGTCGCCTAACGCGTCGCGGGTGACGGCTTCCTTCGCGAGCAGCTTCCGCAGCGCCTCCCCCGTCCGCCGCGCCGCCCCCACGCTCGCCCCGCGCGCCATCTCGGTCATCATCGACGCCGACGCCTGCGCGATCGAGCACCCCTGGCCGGTGAAGCGGATGTCGCGAATGACGCCAGCGTCCACGATCGCCTCGACCCCGATCTCGTCGCCGCAGGTCGGATTCGTCACCGTCGCGCGGGCGTTGGCGTGAGGAAGCTCGCCCTTGTTGCGGGGGCGGCGGTAGTGCTCGAGGATCGTCTCCTGGTAGAGGGCCTCGGCGCGCGAGTCGGTCATGAGACGGCCGCTTGGCACGAGGCTAGTGTCATGACTTCTGAGTCGCGAGTCACTGGTCAGAACGGCGGCGCGGCGGTGCTGGCATCCTGACTCATGGCGTGCCTCATGCCCCCTGCCACGGCAGTCATGACACTAGCCTCATGACTCATGACCCATGGCCAATCCCTCATGGCCGTTCGAAGATCCGCTGCGCCTCCCGGACCCCTTCGACGAGAGCGGCGACGTCCCCCTCGTCGCTGTACACGTAGAAGCTCGCCCGCGCCGTCGCCGCGACGTCCAGCCGCCGCATCAGTGGCTGCGCACAATGGTGCCCCGCGCGGATGCAGACGCCGCGCTCGTCGAGGATCGTCGCCAGATCGTGTGGGTGGATCCCTTCGACGGTGAAGCTCGCGACCCCGCTCCGCATCGCCGCCGGCGGCCCGTGCACCGTCACCCCGTCGAGTGCGCGCAGCCGGGCGTCGGCGAGCGCGATGAGCGCCCGCTCGTGCGCGAGCACGGAGTCCATCCCGATCCCCTCGAGGAACTCCACGGCGGCGCCGAGTCCGACGGCGTCGGCGACGTTGGGCGTTCCCGCCTCGAACTTGTGCGGCAGGACGTTCCAGCTCGTCTCCTCGTCCCCGACGACCTCGATCAT
>JABFXM010000196.1 GCA_013361745.1 Gemmatimonadaceae bacterium
ACGAGCTCCTTCATCATCTCGTCGTCGATCTGCAATCGGCCGGCGGTGTCGACGATGACGACGCGATCGCGCTCGCGCTTCGCCTGGTCGATGCCCGCGCGCGCGATCTTCACGACGTCGCTCGTCCCGCGGTCGGCGAAGACGGGCACCTCGAGCTGCCTGCCGAGCGTCTCCAGCTGGTCGATCGCGGCGGGACGGTACACGTCGGCGGCGACGAGCCGCGTCGCGCGCCCCTCGCCCTTCAGCCGACGCGCGAGCTTCGCGGCCGTGGTCGTCTTCCCGGATCCCTGCAGGCCGACCATCATCACGACCGTCGGCGGGACGGAGCTGAGCTTCAGGCCTTCGCGCCGTTCGCCGAGCATCGCGGTGAGCTCGTCGTGAACGATCTTGACGAGCTGCTGCGCCGGCGAGACGGTGCGGAGCTGCGAGACGCCGACCGCCTTCTTCTCGACGCGCTCGAGGAACTCGCGCGTGAGCTGGAAGTTGACGTCGGCCTCGAGGAGGACGCGCCGCACTTCGCGCAGCCCGTCCTTGATGTCGGCCTCGGTGAGAACACCGCGCCCGCGGAGGCGCGCGAAGGTCGCCTCGAGTTTTTCGCTCAGCTCGTCGAACATAGCCCTTAAACGTAGCCGCGATTAGACTTCCGTTCAAGGCGCGCGCGGCGAGCGGTCACAGCCGGGTTACTCCGGGCCCGCGGCGTGCGTCAAAGACGCTCCCCCGCCTCTCGGCGTCCGCCACCTCGAGCACCGACGCACCGCTCCATGGCCAAAGCCCAACGTAAGGAAGAGATCCTCAAGTCCGAGCTGCCGCCGACGCTGCCGCTCATGGCCCTCCGCTCGACGATCGTCTATCCGCTCGGCACCATCGCCGTGCAGATGGGGGCGCCGGAGAACCTGCAGCTGCTGCGCGATCACGAGGAGCCCGGCCTGGTCGTCGCGCTCGTCGTCGCGACCGGCGACCACGACGAGCCCGTCGACACGAAGCGGTTCATCGGCCGCGTCGGCGTCGCGGCGCGCGTGCACGAGCGGATCAACCTTCCCGGCGACACGGTGCAGATCACCCTCCAGGGGCTGCGTCGCATCGTCGTCGACGAGATCGAGCAGGACCTTCCGTATCCGATCGCCGCGATCCGTCCGGCGAAGGAGACCTCGGCCGACGCGAACGAGGTCGATGACCTCGTCTCGCGCATCGTCGCCGCCGCGGAGACGCTCGCCGATCTCGTCGACCGCATCCCGGACGAGGTGCCCGCGATCCTGAAGATGAACATCTCGGATCCGGGCCGCTTCGCCGATCTCGCGGCGACGAACATGAACTTCCGCATCTCGGACAAGGACGAGGTGCTGCAGCGGCTCGACGTCGGCCAGCGGCTGCGCTTCATCCTCAACCGCCTCGAGCGTGAAGTCGCACGGGCGCGGGTGATGGAGGACGTGAAGCGCCAGACCGAGATCAAGATCGAGCAGCACCAGCGCGAGTTCTATCTCCGCCAGCAGCTGCGCGCGATCCAGGCCGAGCTCGGAGAGACGGATCCGGGGGACAAGGAAGCCTCCGAGATCCTGCGCCGCATCGACGAGGCCAAGCTTCCCGAGCGGGTGCTCGCCGAGGCGAAGCGCGAGACGGAGCGGATGCGCATGCTCTCGCCCGCGTCGAGCGAGTACCAGGTGATCCGCACCTACCTCGACTGGATTCTCGCCCTTCCGTGGCACAAGCGCTCCGGCGACGACGACATCTCGCTCGCGAAGGTGCAGGAAGCGCTCGACTCGCGGCACTACGGGCTGGGCGAGGCGAAGGAGCGGATCATCGAGTTCCTCGCCGTCCGCAAGCTGCGCGGGGGCGATCCGCACGGGCCGATCCTCTGCTTCGTCGGACCGCCGGGCACGGGCAAGACGTCGTTGGGCGAGGCGATCGCGACCTCGATCGGCCGCGAGTTCTATCGCATCTCGGTCGGCGGCGTGCGCGACGAAGCGGAGATCCGCGGGCATCGCCGCACCTACGTCGGCGCGATGCCGGGGCTCCTCGTGCAGGCGCTGCGGCGCGTGCAGGTGAAGGATCCGGTGTTCATGATCGACGAGATCGACAAGATGTCGCATGGCGGCCCCTCGGGTGATCCGACCGCGGCGATGCTCGAGGTGCTCGACCCGTCGCAGAACGACGAGTTCGTCGATCACTACCTGAACCTTCCGGTCGATCTGTCGGGCGTGTTGTTCATCTGCACGGCGAACAACCTGTTCGACATCCCGGCGCCGCTGCGCGACCGCATGGAGGTCATCCGCATCGCGGGCTACACGATCGAGGAGAAGGTCGAGATCGCGTGGCGCTACCTCCTTCCGCGGCTCCTCGAGGAGCACGGGATCACCGACAAGGACATCCAGTTCACCGACGAGTCGCTCGGCTACATCTCGAGCCGCTACTCGCGGGAGGCGGGACTGCGCAACTTCGAGCGCAACCTCGCGGCGATCATGCGCAAGCGCGCGCGCAAGAAGGCGGAAGGCGAGGAGGGCGCGTGGGTGATCGACATCGACAAGGTGAGCGAGGTGCTCGGCGTGCCGCGCTACCAGGTCGAGGAGGCGGAGAAGGAGCCCGAGATCGGCGTCGTCACCGGCCTCGCCTGGACGGCGACGGGGGGCGAGCTGATGACGATCGAGTCGCTCCGCATGCCGGGGAGCGGCCGCCTCACGGTGACGGGGCAGCTCGGCGACGTGATGCGCGAATCGGTGGACGCGGCGCTGAGCTACGTGCGCTCGCGCGCCGCGCAGCTCGGAATCGACGAGAAGGAGTTCCGCGAGAGCGATATCCACATCCACCTTCCCGCCGGCGCGATCCCGAAGGACGGGCCGAGCGCGGGAATCACGCTGACGCTCGCGATCGCGAGCGTGCTCAGTCGCCGTCCGGTGCGCCGCGATCTCGCGATGACCGGTGAGGTGACGCTGCGCGGCCGGGTGCTGGAGATCGGCGGGGTGAAGGAAAAGGTGCTCGCTGCCTATCGTGCCGGGATCCGCGAGCTGATCATGCCGAAGGCGAACGAGAAGGACCTGCGCGACGTCCCGGAGGAGGTGCGCCAGCACGTCCGCTTCATGTTCGTCGAGAAGATGGACGAGGTGCTGCGCATCGCGCTGCTGCCGCATCCGGAGGGCGGGCTCGCGGACGTCGCCGTTCCGGACAACGGCAGCGAAGGCGTCGCCGCGCCGTTAGGCGACGAGGGCAACGGGGCGCGGGACGTTCACGTCGGACGCCCGGAGGCGGTGAAGGCT
>JABFXM010000051.1 GCA_013361745.1 Gemmatimonadaceae bacterium
GTCGGGCGCGACCGCGCCCGTGCCGACAGGTAGACGGCGCGAGTCGTCCCGCGGCAACGATCGGCCGTGCTCCCCCGTCCCGCTCGGCATGGATAACTTGCTGTCAGGTACGCCCACTACTCTCCAATCATGGATCGACTCCAGCGATGAATCCCACCGAGTATCTCTCCGCGAACGACGCGCGCATTCACGAGGAGCTCTTCGATTTCCTGCGGATCCCGAGCGTCAGCGCGCGCTCGGAGCACGCGAAGGACGTCGCGCGCGGCGCCGAGTGGGTGGCGACCTCGCTGCGCAACGCGGGACTCGATGCGAAGGTCCATTCGACAGCGGGACATCCGGTGGTCGTCGGCGAGTGGCGGAGGGCGGGCGCCGGCGCGCCGACGATTCTGGTATACGGCCACTACGATGTGCAGCCCGCGGAGCCGCTCGATCTCTGGCAGTCGCCGCCCTTCGAGCCGACGATCCGCGACGGCCGCATCTACGCGCGCGGCTCGGTGGACGACAAGGGCCAGCTCTTCCTCCACGTCAAGGCGCTCGAGGCGCACCTGAAGACGCGCGGCACGCTCCCCGTGAACGTCATCGTCCTCGCCGAGGGGGAGGAGGAAGTGGGGAGCGAGCATCTCGCGGAGTTCATCGAGTCGCACAAGGACCTGCTGCGCTGCGACGGCGTCATCATCTCCGACTCGGCGATGTTCGCGCCGGGTCTGCCGAGCATCCTCTCCTCACTGCGCGGGCTCGCCTACTTCCAGATCGACGTGCGTGGGCCCAGCGGCGACCTCCACTCGGGGAGCTACGGCGGCGCGGTGGTGAACCCTGCGATGGCGCTCGCGCGCATCCTCGCGACGTTTCACGACGCGGATGGACGCATCGCGATCCCCGGCTTCTACGACGCCGTGCGCGACTGGCCGGAGAACGTCCGCGCGCAGATGCGCGCGCTGCCGTTCACCGACGAGGGCTTCCGCCACGAGGTCGGTGCGCCAGCGTTAGGCGGCGAGAAGGGCTACACGACGCTCGAGCGCATCTGGACGAGGCCGACCTGCGAGGTGAACGGCCTGCTCAGCGGCTACACCGGCGAAGGCGCGAAGACGGTGCTTCCCGCGGTGGCGATGGCGAAGGTGAGCTGCCGGCTCGTCCCGGACCAGGATCCGAAGGAGATCGAGCGGCTGATGAAGGCGCACATCGAGCGCGTCGCGCCGAAGGGCGTCACCGTGACGGTGACGCATCTCCACGGCGGGCGCCCCTGGCGCGCCGATCTCGACGGCCCGCTCTTCGACGCGGCGAAGCGCGCGCTGAAGGCGGCATTCGGGCGCGAGCCCGTGATCACCGGCGAAGGCGGCTCGATTCCCGTCGTCGGCGACTTCCAGCGCATCCTCGGTGCGCCGGTCCTCCTCGTCGGCTTCGGCCTCCCGGGCGAGAACGCGCACGCGCCCAACGAGTGGATGAGCGACGAGAACTTCGTGAAGGGGATGCGCGCGATCGCCGAGCTCTGGGACGAGATCGGCAAAGGGAGATAGATGATGCGACCGATGATGATGATGCAGCGACTGGTGAACGATCTCGCGCGCGGGCGGATTCAGCTCGCTCTGATTCCCGTGGCGCCGATCCTTCTGCTTCCATTCATCATCGTCGGCTTCGTCATCGGGTTTCCCCTGTGGGTGATCTCTCTCGCGGTGTTAGGCATCCTGCGCCTCATCGCGTGGCCGATCGACAAGGGCCTCGCCGCCGCGGGCAAGACCTTCCAGTTCGGACCGTACCTTCGCCGCGCCTTCAACTGGGTGAAGACCTTCGGCGGCCTCGCCGGGCGGCTGGAGAAGAGACCAGTCCCGGGGCCCGGCGTGACGCGACCGCACGGGTGAGGCGTGGTCGCTACAACTCCTCTTCCCGAGGCAACAGAAGGAACGAAGGGCAAGGAGTTTGACGAGAGCCTGCTCTGTTGCTGATATGAACAGAAGGCACGAAGGCACGAAGGCACGAAGGGTCCTATAATGACCTCTTCGTGCCTTCGTGCCTTCTGTCATTCACAGCAACAGCAGGCCGGCCAACCCTCGAGCCTCAGAACCTCCACTCGCGGATGATGAACGCCCCGAACACGCCAAACGACGAGATGTCCTGGTTCGGCGAGAGCGTCGGCGTCTGCACCTGGTAGCGCGGCTCGTAGCTCGCCTCGTACTGGAAGCCGTTCCCGGTGCGCTGCACGAGCCGGATTCCCGGCGGCGTCTTGCTCGCGCCGAAGGGATTCGTGAGTCGTGACTGGATCGAGACGTAGGTTCGCGGATCGATGTACTTCCCGATCTCCACCTCCGTCCCGCGCACGAAGTCCGTGATCCCGCTCGGCGTGTACACCTCCGTCGGCACGTCGGCCGGCGTGATGTTGAAGATGTCGGCGCCGAGCGAGCGCGATGCTTCGCCCTCGAACTGGTCGGTCAGCACGCCGACGGCGACCGCGGCGAGCCGCTTGTATGCGAGCCCGGCCCCCGTGCCGACGATGCTCCCGCTCGCGTTCCCGCTCGAGTTGCTCGAGCCCTCCATCTGCAGCAGCGACGAGGAGGAGCGACCGAAGGCGAGATAGCTCAGCAGGTCGGACTGCGAGATCGGCGGCTGCGCATCGCTCTGCAGCGTCAGCTTCGGCCGCAGCAGCGTGCCGCCGATGATCACCTGGATGCTCAGCGCCTCGCGCTGCGGCAGCTTCACCTCGTACTCGCCCGTCACCTGCAGCGTCGGGTTCATCGGCTCGTTCGCGCCCGACGTCGAGCCGATGAACATTGCCGACCCGCGGCGGATGATGAAGCGCTTCGTGAGGAAGGTGTACTGCCCGTTGTCCGTGCTCACCACGCCGTCGAGCGCGAGCGTCTGCTTCGAGCGGTCGACGTGCACGGTGAGCCCCTCTTCCTCCGTGTAGATCTCGATGTTCGCGTCCTTCGACCGCACCCAGGTGTTGCGCGAGACGTTGAGCTGCACGTCCATCCGCAGCCCCGCGAGCAGCGGCGACTGCGTCGGCAGCATCTCGCGGTCGGAGACCACCGACGTGTCGACGACGTTGAACAGCGCCGGGTCCCCCGAGCTGATCACCGACTTGTTGCTCGTCTCCGGCAGGTAGATCACGCCGTTCCGGACACGCGTCCGCCCGCTGATGTACGCCGCCGAGAACGGCCCCGCCATCGTCAGCTCGGCGTCCGCCCGGAGGAGCCCCTGCTCGTTGTCGAGCACGCGCGCGTTCTGTGCGAAGAGACGCAGGTCGA
>JABFXM010000440.1 GCA_013361745.1 Gemmatimonadaceae bacterium
GCGCGCTCGCACAGGTACGCGTGATCGCGCGCGGGGGCCGCAAGGAGGCGATGCACTCGATCTACGCGACCGACGCCGAAGGGCGCGTGCAGGGCGTCATGTCGTTGCGCGAGCTGCTCGCCGCGCCCGAGGGCGCGAGGATCGCCGACGTCGCCTGGGAGGAGGTCGTCACCGTTCCCGCGACCGCGGACCGGTCGGAGGTCGCGCAGCTCACTCGCGAGTACGACCTCGTCGCGGTGCCGGTGGTCGACGAAGGGTCACGCATCATCGGCGTCGTCACCGTCGACGACGTGATCGACGCCCTCGTCGAGGAGCAGACGGAGGACGTCCAGAAGCTCGGCGCGGTGCAGCCGCTCGACGAGCCGTACTTCGCCACGGGGTTCTGGAACCTCGCCCGCAAGCGCGGCGGCTGGCTCATCCTCCTCTTCATCGAGGAGATGTTCACGGGTACCGCGCTGCGCCACTACTCGGGCGTGCTCGAGTCGGTGACGGCGCTGATGTTCTTCGTGCCGCTGATCGTGAGCTCCGGAGGCAACTCCGGCTCGCAATCGGCGACGCTGATCACGCGCGCCCTCGCCGTCGGCGACGTCGAGCTGCGCGACACGGTTCGCGTCCTCCTGCGCGAGATCGGACAGGGGATCGCGCTCGGCGCCTTCCTCGGAGTCATCGGGTTCTTCCGGGCGCTGATGTGGGGGAACGGCGTCTCGATCGCCTGGGTGATCGCATTCACCCTGCTCGGGGTCGTGCTCATCGGCACGATCGTCGGCGCGATGCTGCCGCTGATCTTCACGAAGCTCGGCTTCGATCCGGCGATCGCGTCGTCTCCCTTCGTCGCGTCGCTGGTCGACGTCGCGGGCATCATCGTCTACTTCAGCATCGCGATCCGCCTGCTGCACCTCCACTGAGAACGCCCGCGTGAAGCGCTCGATCCCGCTCGCGACGGCGATGATCGTCGCGTCCGCCTGCTGCTTCGGGTCGATCGCGATCTTCGTGACACTGGCGCAGCGGGACGGCGCGCCGCTGCTGTCGATCCTCGTCTGGCGCTTCGTGCTCGGTGGGACGGGGCTGTTCCTGCTGGCGGGTGGACCGGCGGCGCTGCGCGAGGCGCGCGGCCGGAGCTGGCGGCTCGCCGCCCTCGGCGGGCCACCTCAGGCAGTGATCAACTTCACCAGCCTTCTCGCGCTGCGCTGGATCCCCGTCGCGACGCTGGTCTTCCTCTTCTATACCTATCCGTCCTGGATCGCCGTGATCGCCGCGGTGCGCGGCACCGAGCGGCTGAACGCCACGCGCGTCGCCGCGCTGGTGCTCTCGCTCGGCGGGATCGCGATCATGGTCGGCGCGCCGAGCGCGAGGACGATGCACCCGGCCGGCGTCGCGCTCGCGCTCTTCGCGGCGCTGGTCTACGCGCTGTACATCCCATTCATCGGGAAGCTGAGCGAGGGGGTGACGGCGCGCGCCGCGTCGTCGCTCCTGTCCTTCGGCGCGGCGATCTGCTTCGTGCTCGTGGGAGTCGTGGTGCTTCTCTTTCGCGCTCGGGCTTCGGCGGCGACGGTCGAGACGCTCACGCTCACCGCTTCACTGGGCTTCCGCGCCTGGGGTGCGATCCTGCTCCTCGCCGGGGTATCGACGGTGGCGGGGTTCGTTCTCTTCCTGAATGGGCTCCCGGTGCTCGGGGCGGTGCGGACCGGCATCGTGTCCACCGTCGAGCCGTTCTGGGCGTCGCTGCTCGGCGCGCTCGTACTGGGACAGCCGCTCGGCGCCGGGACGCTGATCGGCGGAGTGGCGATCGCGCTCGCCGTCATGCTCCTGCAGCTCCCGCCACGACGCGGCGCCGTGACCATGCGCCCCGTCGAGGAGTCGATCTCCTAGCGACTGCGCCAGGTCACGTGTGGTGGGACCTGATGCAGTGCCTCCCACCACCGCGAGAACAGGAGCTCCGACCATGCGATTCGTCCAGAAAGTCGCTCTGCTATTCGGCCTCGCGTTCATCGCGGCCGCGATCGCCGGCTTCGCCGTTGGCGGGATGTCGATGGACGCCAGCATGTCCACCGCGGCGAAGCTGGGTGGATTCTTCCCCGTGAACGTGCTCCACAACGGCGTCCACCTGATCTTCGGGATCTGGGGGCTGCTCGGCGCGCGATCGGTCGTCGCCGCGCGTCGCTACTGCCTCCTCTCGGGCGCGGCCTATCTCGTTCTCGCGGGGCTCGGCTTCGTCATCCCCGACGTCTTCGGCCTGATCCCGATTGGCGGAAACGACATCGCGCTGCATGGCGCGTTCGGCGTGATCCTGACCGCGGTCGGTGCGGCGACGTCGATGGAAGAGGCGCCGGCGGGGGCGGAAGCGTAAGACCAAGGGTCAGGGGTCAGGGGTCAGGGGTAAGGAACTGTGTGGATCGCAGTGCCTGACCCCTGACCCCTGACCCCTGACCCCTATGCTTCAGACTCCCGCCGCCTCGCGCCGCGGTGCTTCCTTCACCGCCCTGGTCTCCCGCGTCTCACCGCCGCCCCCGAGGAAACCGACGATGCCGCGCTCGATCCAGGAATGCTCACCCTTCAGGACGTGCTTCGCGACGTCGTACATCGTCTTGTCGTTCGCGCCGTACAGCTCGCGGAAGTGCTGCTCGACGCGGACGCGCGCCTCGCGGCAGAAGTAGTCGGCGAGCTCGATCGCTTCCTTCTGCCCCTCCCTCGCGAGCATCTTCGCGCGCACGCACGCGGCGCTCATCGCGAACAGCTCGGCGCCGATGTCGACGGCGCGGAAGAGCACGAGCTGCCGCCGCTCGAGCTTCGGGCCGAAGCGCACCATCGCGTGGAAGATCGAGCGGCCGAGGTGGCGCGTGTTGCGCTCGACGAAGCGCAGGTGCTTCGCGAGCTTGCCGAAGCCGGCATAGCTGAGCGGGATCTGGCCCTTCCCCACCCATCGCGCGGCGTACCACGTCGGATAGAACTTCGCGGCGCGTCCCGCGGCCGCCGCACGCTCGCCCATCGATGAATCAGGGGCGACGAGGGCGAAGGCGGTCTTGAAGTGGTGGTCCACGGCCTCGCGCGCGATGAACAGCCGCATGATCTCCGACGATCCCTCGAAGATCAGGTTGATGCGGAAGTCGCGCATCGCGCGCTCGATCGGGATCGGGAGCTCGCCGCGTGCCTCGAGCGACGCGGCCGTCTCGTAGCCGCGGCCGCCGCGCACCTGCAGGGTGTCGTCGACGATGCGCCAGCCGAGCTCC
>JABFXM010000318.1 GCA_013361745.1 Gemmatimonadaceae bacterium
AGGGAGAGCGCGTCGACCGCGGTGAAGCTTCCGTAGCGCTTCGTGAGCGCGTTGAGCTCGATCATTGGAGCGTGCCGGTGAAGCGTCGCGGACGACGCCTCGGGTTCAGCGCGCGCTCACGACGTCGATCTTCAGGGTGCCGATGAGTCGGAGCAGCTCGGCCTGTCGGCTGAGCCCACCGATGGTGAAGCGGAGGTGTCCCGCGTCGGCGGGGAACTGGCCGAAGGTCGGATCCACCGCCACCCAGTCCTGCAGATAGACTTCCGGCCAGGCGTGGTAGTAAAACTTCCCGTCGACGTAGGCGAGCCCCGCCGCGATGCGCGTCGGCACGCCGACCGAGCGCGCCAGCGCGGTGAAGAGCGCCGCGTGCTCGTTGCAGTCGCCGGTTCGCGTCCGGAGCACCGTCACCGCATTCGGAATCCCGATGCTCGTCCGCTTGCTGAGCGAGTCGTGCACCCAGCGGTTGATCAGCTCCGCCTTCGCCCGCAGATCACGCTGCGAGCCGACGATGCGCCGCGCTGTCGCGACGATGGCGCTGTCGCGCGGCAACCCCGGCTCCGGCCGCAGCGCGTTCATGAACTCGAGCGCCCGCGCGCCCTCGAGCCGCACCGGACCGGCCGCGGCGATCGCGGCGAGATTCTCCCGCCGCACGACGAGCGTGTCGCCGCTCATGTGCTGGCGTCCGCCCTCGACGGCGAACCCCTGGAGCTCGGTGCCGCTCAGCCGCGCGCGGAGGATGCTGAGCGCGTTCACCTTCATCAGCCGGTTGCTCGCGATCGCGGTCGTCTCGAGGATGTCGCGATCGGCGGTGACCCGGTCCCCGCGAGCGCGTGCCGCGAGCTTCCAGTTCTCGAACGCGATCTCGTAGGCGCGTCGCTGCAGCGTCAGGCCACCCGGCAGGTCGACCTGCACCAGCCGGCCCTGTTCGTCCACCCAAGGGTTGAATGGCTGCGACGCGTCGGTCCGCAGCCGCCAGGCGCGGACGGTGTCGTCGTGCGCGACCACCCAGCGCTGCGCGGCACTGTCGATCTTCGCGCTGTCGCTCAGCGTGAAGAGCGACTCCGCCACGATCTCCACCTTGACGTTCTTCGGCGCCTGCTCGACCGGGTCGAACACCCGCACCGTCGTCGAGCGTCCCACCTTCGGCGCCTCGCCGAGCATCACCGCGAGCGGAAGGAGCGTCGGGAGCAGGATGGGACCCTCGAGCTTCACCCGCGAGCTGTCGGGGTGCATCACGTCGCCGGTCGAGAGCAGAAGCAACGAGTCGCCGACAGTGCGGCCGCGCGCCGCGAACGGGATGGAGTCCGTCTCGACCGAGACGGTGAAGCTGTCGACGCGAAGCCGGCGCGAGAGCGTCACGAGGGAACGCGCCTCCGCGCGCTTCTCCTCGCCACCGATGGGCAGGTCGGCGACCATGTAATCCGCGGCGGTGATGTCGCGTGCCGTGGTATCGATGGTGGAGGAGGCGAAGCCGATCTGCTCACCCGCGCGCAGCACCGCGAAGTACACGGCGCCGGGGTTGACCCGCATCGCCGCCTCGGCGAGCTGCTCGGAGTGCGAGCGGAAGAGCTCGCGCCGCGCGAGGAGTCCGAGCCCGATGGCCCACAGCAGGAGGATGCCGGCCGCGATCGCGCCGCGACGACTGCGCTTCCGCCGGACCGTCGCCGGCGGAAGCGCGGGGCCGACCTCGCTCAACGCCGCTGCGCCTCGCGCGCCTTCTGATAGGCGAGCGCCGCTTCGGCGGGTCGCCCCATGCGATCGAGGATGATCCCGATCCCCTTGTGCGCCCGCCAGTTGCCGGGCGTGAGCACCGTCGCCTGCTCGTACGCCGAGAGCGCCGCCGGGAGATTGTCGACGTGGTTGAACGCCTCGCCGAGATAGTAGTGCGCCGCTCCCGTCACCGGCTCGAGCTCGATGGCGCGCGTGAGCGGCTCGACCGCTTCACGCCACCGCCCGCGCCGGGAGAAGACGACGCCGAGGCTGAGCCACGCTTCCGCGTTCCGCTCGTCCGCCCGCAGCGCGCGCCGCAGGTCGGCTTCGGCGGCGTCGTACTTGAGCTTCGTGCTGAAGAGCGCCGCGCGGTTGCAGAGCACGGACACGTTCTCGGGTTCGATCTCGAGCGCCTTGTTCAGCTCTTCCAGCGCGCCGTCGACGTCGCCGCGCTTCTCGAGGAGGAGCGCGAGGTTGTTCCGGGCGCGGACGTTGTTGGGGAACTTCGTCAGCAGCTGCCGGTACGCGGCGACGGCCGCGGGGAGCTCGTTCCTGTCCGCGTGATCGCGGGCGACGGCGAACATCGCGGCGCTCCCGTCGTCGGGGAGCGCCGCGGATTGTGACTCGACCGGCGCCTCGACCTGCGGCGCCGCGGCGTGTTCGTCCGGCTGGGCGTTCTGTTCGGTCATCCGTTACGCGAGGGCGAGTGAGGTCTCACCGTCGATCCACTCGAGGTACTTCGCCGTGCCCGCCGACACCGGAAGCGCGAGCAGCTCGGGCACCTTGTACGGGTGCAGATCGTCGAACGCGAGCCGCAGCCCCTCGAGACGTGCGGCCCGCGTCTTCAACAGGACGATCGTCTCCTGCTCGTCGGCAATCTTTCCCTTCCAGCGGTACAGCGATCGCGCCCCGGGCATCAGCGTCCCGCAGGCGACGAGGCGCCGCTCGAGCAGCGCGCGGATCAGCGCGACGCCCTCCTCAGCCGTGGTGACGGTGGTGAGGACGACGATCGCATCCGTTTGAGGCATTTCGTGACGGCTCCGTGGGGATGACGCTCGCGCAAGCGGACTCACCGGGAGGCCGACGACCTCCGTGCGCGCGACACAAAATGACTAACCGATCGCTCCGCGCTCCGATAGGGGAGGGACACCCCGGGAGCTTGAACGCGAGCGGTCCGAAAGCGAACTTACCCTGCTTATGGCGGATGAATCGCTGATCGTTCGCGGGGCGCGCGAACACAATCTCAAGAACATCGACGTCACGATCCCGCGCGATCGGCTGACGGTCATCACGGGACTCTCCGGCTCCGGAAAGTCCTCACTCGCCTTCGACACCATCTACGCCGAAGGCCAGCGCCGATACGTCGAGTCGCTCTCGGCCTACGCGCGGCAGTTCCTCGGGCTGATGGAGAAGCCCGACGTCGACCTGATCGAGGGATTGTCGCCCGCGATCTCGATCGAGCAGAAGACGGCGGGGCACAACCCGCGCTCGACGGTCGGCACGGTGACGGAGATCTACGATTATCTCCGCCTGCTGTACGCGCGGGCCGGGACGCCGCACTGTCCCAACTGCGGCCGACCCGTCGCGCGGCAGAGCGCGGCGCAGATCACCGAGTCGATCCTCTCCTGGCCGGACGGCGCGCGCATCGAGGTGCTCGCGCCGCTCGGGCGCGGACGGAAGGGCGAGTTCCGCGACCTCTTCGAGACGGTGCGCCGGCAGGGATTCGTGCGTGCGCTCGTCGACGGGGAACTGATCGAGCTTGCCGATCCCCCGAAGTTGAACCGTCGCCAGAACCACAACATCTCCGTGGTCGTCGACCGGCTCGTCGTGCGCGAGGAGGACCGCGGCCGGATCGCCGACTCCGTCGAGACCGCGCTGAAGCTCGCCGACGGGTCGCTCGAAGTCGTCCGTCACGACGGCGCGAAGCCGGAGACGGTGCTCTTCTCGGAGCGCTACGGCTGCCCCGAGTGCGGGATCTCGATGCCCGAGCTCGAGCCGCGGCACTTCTCCTTCAACTCGCCCTTCGGCGCCTGCCCCGCGTGCAGCGGCCTCGCCACGCGTCACGAGGTGAGCGAGGAGCTGATCCTCGGCGATCCGCGCATCTCGATCCTCGAGGGCGTCATCCTTCCATGGGGCGAGCCCTCGGGCAGCCTGCGGCGCGTCACCCTGCCGATGCTCGCGCGGCAGCTCAAGTTCGACCTCAACGCTCCCTGGGGAACGCTCCCGAAGAGCGTCCGCGACTGCATCATCCACGGCTCGCAGCCGAAGAAGGCGGGCGAGGACGCCTGGCCGGGGGTGCTGACGCTCGTCCGCGAGCGTTATGACGAGACCGACTCCGACACGGTGCGGCTCGAGCTCGGGGAGTTCATGGTCCCGGTGCCATGCAACGTCTGCCAGGGGCAGCGGCTCAAGCCTGAAGCGCTCGCGGTGACGGTCGCCGAGCGCGGGATCGGGGATGTCGTCGACCTCTCGATCACCGACGCGCTCGACTTCTTCGAGTCGATCGCGATCCGTGGCAACGGTCGTCCGGGACTCGACGCCGAGATCGCGGGCCCGATCCTGAAGGAAGTGCGCGAGCGGCTGCGCTTCCTCGTCGACGTCGGGCTCGACTACCTCACGATGAACCGCTCGGCGGAGTCGCTCTCCGGCGGCGAGGCGCAGCGCATCCGTCTCGCGACGCAGATCGGCTCGCGGCTCGTCGGCGTGCTGTACATCCTCGACGAGCCGTCGATCGGCCTGCACCAGCGCGACAACGCGCGCCTCCTCGCGACGCTCGCGCAGCTGCGCGACCTCGGCAACACCGTCATCGTCGTCGAGCACGACGAGGAGACGATGATGGCTGCGGACTACCTGCTCGACCTCGGGCCGGCGGCCGGGAAGCACGGCGGGGAGGTGATCGCCGCGGGCACCGTCCCCGAGGTGATGGCGAACACCAACTCGCTCACCGCGAAGTACCTCTCCGGTGAGCTCGCGGTCGAAGTGCCTTCGGCGCGACGCCAGCCGGTCGCCGGCCGCAGCATCCGCGTCGAGGGCGCGACGGAGCACAACCTCCGCGACGTCACCGTCGACATCCCGTTAGGCACCTTCGTCGCGGTCACCGGCGTGTCCGGATCCGGCAAGTCGACGCTGGTGGAGGACGTGCTGCACCGCTCGCTGGCGCGGCATTTCTACCGCGCGCGGCTCATCCCCGGCGCGCATCGCCGCATCACGGGGCTCGAGCACATCGACAAGGTCATCGACATCGACCAGAGCCCGATCGGCCGCACGCCGCGCTCGAACCCGGCGACGTACACCGGCCTCTTCACGCCGATCCGCGATCTCTTCGCCGAGATGCCGGAGTCCAAGATCCGCGGCTACGGGCCGGGACGCTTCTCATTCAACGTGAAGGGCGGCCGCTGCGAGGCGTGCCAGGGCGACGGGCTCGTGAAGATCGAGATGCACTTTCTCCCCGACGTCTACGTCCCCTGCGAGGTCTGCAAGGGGAAGCGCTACAACCGCGAGACGCTCGAGGTGCGCTTCCGCGGGCTGAGCATAGCCGACGTCCTCGAGCTCACCGTCGAGGATGCGCTCGAGATCTTCGAGAACCAGCCGCGCATCCGCCAGAAGCTCGAGACGCTGAACGACGTCGGCCTCGGCTACATCCACCTCGGCCAGAGCGCGACGACGCTCTCCGGCGGCGAGGCGCAGCGCATCAAGCTCGCGACCGAGCTGTCGAAGCGCGACACCGGCCGCACCTTCTACATCCTCGACGAGCCGACGACCGGCCTCCACTTCGAGGACGTCCGCGTCCTGCTCGCGGTGCTGCATCGCCTCGTCGATCGCGGCAACACAGTGCTCGTCATCGAGCACAACCTCGACGTCGTGAAGACCGCGGACTGGATCATCGACATGGGTCCCGAGGGCGGACAGCGCGGCGGCACCGTCGTCGCGACCGGCTCGCCCGAGGAGGTCGCGAAGGTCGAGGCCTCGCACACCGGCCGCTACCTCCGTCCGTTGCTCGAGCGCGCACAGACTCGTCGCTCGTCGAAGCCGATCGCCCTCGCTGCCGGCTGATCGACGATCACTCTCTCGTCCCTCATCGCGCTGTCGGAGATCACCCGTTGGTAAGCCTTCTCGACATCATCGGCCCCGTCATGGTCGGCCCGAGCTCGTCGCACACCGCGGGCGCGTGCCGGCTCGGGCTGCTCGCGCGCTGTCTGGTCGGCGGGACTCCGCAGACGGCGCGCATCGAGCTGCACGGCTCCTTCGCGCGCACCGGCGAGGGGCACGGCACCGACAAGGCGATCGTCGCCGGGCTGATGGGGTTCCAGCCGGACGACGACCGCATCCGCACCTCGCTGGAGATCGCCGAGCGCGAGGGACTCGACTACCACTTCGAGAAGACCACGCTCGGTGAGGAGAACGACGTCCATCCGAACACGACCCGCATCACCGTGCAGCGGGGCGAGCGTTCCGCGGAGATGGTCGGCTCCTCGCTCGGCGCCGGCCGCGTGCTCGTCACCGAGATCGACGGCTATCCGGTCGAGGTGACGGGCAACTACAACACGGTGGTGCTCGTCGCGGAGGACGTGAAGGGATCGGTGGCGCGCATCGCCACGATCCTCGCCGAGAACGCGATCAACATCGCGACGCTCCGCCTCACGCGGAAAGCGCGCGGCGGCGACGCCTTCATGGTGATCGAGGTGGACGAAGTGCCGAGCGAGAAGGTGCGCGACGAGATCCGCGCGCTGTCCTGGGTGAAGTGGGCGTTCCGTCTCGACAAGGTGAGCGCCTGACGTGTACAAGTCCCTCGCCGACGCGATCCGCGACGCCGAATCGAAGCACACGACGCTCTCCGCGGTGGCGCTCGCCGCGGAATCCGAGGACTCGGGTCGCGCGGTCGCCGACATCCGGGCAGCGTTAGGCAGGGCGCTCGACGTGATGCGGGGCGCGGTGGGCCGCGGGATGGTCGGCGACCTCTACTCGCAGTCCGGCCTCGTCGGCGGCGACGCGGCGAAGTTGCGTACCGGCCCCGCGGGGCCGCTCGCCGGCACGCCCTTCCGCGACATCCTCGCCCGCGCGCTCGCGGTGCAGGAAGTGAACGCGGCGATGGGAGTGATCGTCGCCGCGCCGACCGCTGGCGGCGCCGGCGTGCTCCCCGCGGTGCTCACCGGGCTCGCCGAGCAGCGCCGGATCCCCGACGAGAAGGTGATCGACGCGCTCGCGACGGCGGGGCTCATTGGCGCGATCGTCGCCGAGCGCGCATCGCTCTCCGGCGCGGAGGGCGGCTGTCAGGCGGAGACGGGCGCCGCCGCGGCGATGGCTGCCGGCGCCTCGGTCGAGATGCTCGGCGGGACGCCGACGCAGGCGGGTCACGCCACCGCGCTCGCGATGCAGGGAACGTTAGGCCTCGTCTGCGATCCGCTCGGCGGCCTGGTCGAGTTGCCCTGCGTCTTCCGCAACGCGACCGGGTCGGCGATCGCGCTCGCGGGGATCGAGATGGCGCTCGCAGGCATCACCTTCGCCATCCCGGTGGACGAGGTGATCGACGTCATGGGCGAGATCGGCGCGTCGATGGACGTCCGCTATCGGGAGACCGCGGGTGGCGGTCTCGCCGCGACGCCGACCGGCCGCCGCCTGGCGAAGGAACGGCTCTACCAGATCAAGCGGGCTGACTGACCCTTCGGGTAGGCGCCGCGCCGCGTGCGCGCTATCTTCGTGCGCCTGCAACCGACGGAGCCGACCATGGGCACGCGCGATCCACGCGTCGACGCCTACATCGAGAAGTCAGCCGATTTCGCGAAGCCGATCCTCGAGCACATTCGCGAGACCGTCCACGAGGCCTGTCCCGACGCCGAGGAGACGATCAAGTGGAGCATGCCGTTCTTCACGCACAACGGCTTGCTGTGCAACATGGCCGCGTTCAAGCAGCACTGCGCCTTCGGCTTCTGGAAGGGATCGCTCATCGCCGGCAGTGACAGGGACCGCGAGGCGATGGGACAGTTCGGAAGGCTGACGAAGGTCTCCGATCTCCCCGCGAAAAAGGTCTTCGTCGGTCTGATCGAGAAGGCCGTCGCGCGAAACGACGAGGGGACGAAGACTCCGAAGGTCCGCAAGCCGGGGCTCGAGCGCCGCGCCGCCCCGACCACTCCACCCGACGATCTCGTCGCCGCGCTGAACAAGGACGCGAAGGCCCGGCAGACCTTCGAGAACTTCAGCCCGAGCCACCGCAAGGAGTACATCGAGTGGATCACCGAAGCGAAGCGCGACGAGACCCGCCGGAAGCGCGTCGCCCAGACCATCGAATGGCTCGCCGAGGGAAAGTCGCGGAACTGGAAATACGTGGGCAGGGGTAAGGAGGGTGAGGAGAGTAAGGGGAGTAAGTGACTGCAACTGGCAGTGCCTCACTCCCCTTACTCCCCTTACTCCCCTTACTCTCCTTACTACTCCCCTTACTCTCCTCCGTTCGCCGCTACCGCGCGCGTCCCCAGATAGCCTCGCACGTACTTCCGGATCTCGCGCACCATCAGCTCGTTCAGCTTCTCCACCTCGTAGCCGGTGATGTCGGGCTTCTCGTGCGACTCGCCGACGCCGGAGTCGTCGGTCAGGAAGATGTACTTGCCCCCGGTCATCGCCGCCATCGCCCGGAAGAGATACTCCGTCGGTTGATCGACCCCACTCGCCGCGACGGGATAGATCGCGATCCGGTTGCCGCTCGCGTCGCGAATCGCCTCGTGGTACGTGTAGCGCTCGTCGTCGTAGAGATGCGGCGGCGCGTCCCCGATGACGAAGAGCATGCGCGGCGCGACGTCGCGCGACCAGTCCTGCCGCATCATCTCGGCGAGTCCCGCGTTCATGTCCTCGGGGTAATCACCGCCGCCGTCGGCCCGCATTCCCTCGAGGAAGGCGATGGCCGTATCGACACTTCGCGTGAAGGGAAGCGTGCGCGTCACGAACTCGTCGCCACGGTCGCGATAGAAGACGATGGAAAGGCGGATGTCGAGCTCCGGCTCCGCCGCGTGGACCCTCGTCACGATGTCACGCAGCTCCGTCTGCAGGAACTGCATCTCGTCGCCCATCGAACCCGTCGCATCGACGAGGAAGCCGAGGTCGAGCGCGGACCGGGAGGTTCCCGGTGGGATCGCCGCGGGCCGCGTCGCGTGTGAGGGGTCGAGCGTCCACGGGTTCGCCGCGCTCTGGCCGGTCCGATCGAGGTACTTCCCGTACGCGGACCAGTGCGCGAGGTCATCCCAGACCGCGGCGGTGAGCACGCCGGCGTTGGATTCGGCCTCTCGCGCCGCGCCGCCGTGCGCGGCGCGGCTGCCGGCGGGGGATGATGGCCCGCGCAACATGACCTTGGCCGCGACCCGGTCCGCAGTGCCACGACCGAACGGTTCGCGCGCAGCGGCCGCGTCGCCCGGATATCCCGGCGAGGAGGTCACGACCTCCTCGAGCCGCGACGGAACGGGATTCATCACGAAGTCGAGATGGACCGAGTCGCCGCGAGCGGCGACGCGCCGTTCGGCCGCCGCGAAGCCGGGACGTGTCGCGCGAACGGTGACGGAGTCACCATCCCGGTGGGCCGTCCGGGGAACGGCGAGCCGGTACACCCCTCGAGCGTCGCTGAAGGTGCCGATGGCCGCTCGCGCGAGCACGAGCTGCACGTGGTCGAGCGGGGCGCCAGCCGCGTCGTGCACCGTTCCGGTGACGACGGTCTGTCCAGCCAGCGGCGTGGCGAGAAGTGCAGCGAGGATGACGGATCTGACGAGCATGAGGCTCTCCGGTGGCGTGTACCAGGAGACGTGTGCGTCGCCGGCCCTTGCACAGCCCAGCGACGGCCCCCCGCCTCACGAACTCCGGCGCGGCGCGTTATCTTCGCCTAGGGCAACGCGTTCGCCCCTCCGTGCCGCCGCCGGCGCGATCCGGGCCGGGTCGAAACGAAACAGATTCCCCTGGTTCGTCCGTAAGCAGAACCATGGGACACTCCAAACAGGACAAGCCGATGGTGACGCGCGAAGAGATCGAAGGCTTTCTCGACAAGCTCGCCGCCGAGGGGACGAGTCACTCCGAGGTCGAGCCCGGCCTCTGGATCGTCAAGCCGACGGGCGAATTCTCCTTCGACGTGGTGGTGCACTACTCGCCACCCGTGGTGGTGCTCCGCGTGAAGGTGATGTCGCTTCCGACCGATACGCGGAGCCTCGCGAACCTCAGTCACCGGCTGCTGGAGCTCAACGCGTCCGAGCTCGTGCACGGCTCCTACGGGATCGAGCGCGAGTCCATCGTGCTCACCGAAGCGCTCGAGCTCGCGCACCTCGACTACGAGGAGTTTCTGGCCGCATACGAAGGCATGACGCTGGCGCTCGCCTCGCACCTCCGCGAGCTCGGCTCCTATAAAGAGGCACGCTGAACATGGGTATCCTCGATCGTCTGTCTTCGCTGCTCAAGTCGAACATCAACGATCTGATCTCCAAGGCCGAAGACCCGGAGAAGATGCTCAATCAGATCCTGGTCGACATGAAGGGACAGCTCGTGAAGGCGAAGCAGCAGGTCGCCTCGGCGATCGCCGACGAGAAGCGGCTGCGCGACCAGGTCGACCAGGAGTACCGCCAGGCGCAGGACTGGGAGAAGCGCGCGATGCTCGCCGTCCAGGAAGGGCGCGACGACCTCGCCAAGCAGGCGCTCGTCCGCCACGGCGAGCACATGTCGCATGGGCAGACGCTCGAGGCGACCTGGGAATCGCACCGGATGGAGACGGAGAAGCTCAAGAACTCGCTCCGTGACCTGAACGACAAGATCGAGGAAGCGAAGCGCAAGAAGAACCTCCTCATCGCGCGGCAGCGCCGCGCGCAGGCGCAGCAGCGCATCGCCGAGACGATGTCGTCGATGTCGGAGAACTCCGCGTTCGAGGCGTTCTCGCGGATGGAGGAGCGCATCGTCTCGACGGAGAAGCGGATCCAGGCCAGCGCCGAGATCGACGAGGAATTCACCGGCGACAAGCTGGCCAACGACTTCAAGCGCCTCGAGAAGAGCGCGGGCGCGGTCGGCGTCGACCAGCAGCTCCTGGCGCTGAAGCAGAAGATGGGGATGCTCCCCGCCGGCGCACCGCAGACCAACCGGCAGCTCGGTACGGGCGCTCCGCAGAACGCGCGCGAGGAGACCGTGCACGCCGATATCGAAGACCTGAAGGACGAGACGTAAACCCGCGTGATCTCAGGCACCACCGGGCGGTTCCGCTTCGCCCCACTGCTCGCCGCCACCATCATCACCATCCTGCTGCTGTGGATGGTCGGTCACGCGGCGGACATCTTCCTGCTCCTCTTCCTGTCGATCCTCATCTCGCTGTACCTCGGCGCGGTGACGGATTTCTTCCAGCGGCGGGCGCGCCTTCCCCGGTGGGCGTCCTTCATGCTGGCGCTCTTCGGAACATTGGGCGCGATCGTCGGCCTGTTCTGGCTCCTCGTGCCGCCGGTGATCGCCCAGACGCAGGAGCTGCTGACCGTCCTGCCGAAGCAGATCGAGGCGTGGGAGCAGGCGATCGACCGCATGATGACGAACATCCCGGCGCTGCGCCCGATGTGGCAGCCCGGCGAGCACAAGCTCCTCATCGCCGCGTACGAGCAGGTGTCGGGCTCCTTCGGCTCCCTCGTGCCGAAGGTGTTCTCGCTCGTGCACGCCGCGATCAGCGTCTTCTCGGTGCTCGTGATGTCGATCTATCTCGCGCTCGAGCCGGCGTTCTATCGTGAGTACCTGATCGCGCTCTTCCCGCCGGTGCACCGCGACCTCGTGCGCGACGTGCTCACCGACCTCGCCACGACGCTGCGGCAGTACATCGTGGGCCAGCTGTTCACGATGGGCGTGCTCGGGCTGCTGACCGGGATCGGGTTCTACTTCCTTCACGTTCCCTACTGGCTGACGTTCGCGCTCCTCACCGGAGCGGTCTCGATCATCCCGTTCTTCGGAACGCTCGTCTCGACCGCGCTTCCCGCGCTCTTCATGCTCGGTGACCGCGGGTTCGGCGCGGCGATGCTCGTCGTCGGATGGGGAGTCGTCGTCCACCTGTTCGAGGGCAACGTCCTCATGCCCAAGGTGATGCAGGGGAAGGTGCACCTGCCGCCCGTGATGACGATCCTCTCCGTGCTCATCATGGGGACGATGATCGGCGGCGTCGGGCTCGTCGTCGCCGTCCCCGCGCTCGCCGTGCTGATGGTGGTCGTGCGACGCATCCTCATGAACCGCATCTACGAGGGGAAGGGCTTCCGCCGGGTGGTGCGCGATCGCCTCCTCCTCGTGCGCGTACCGGCCGCGGACGGGAACGTC
>JABFXM010000447.1 GCA_013361745.1 Gemmatimonadaceae bacterium
CCAGCAGTAGACCACGATCTCCGCATTCCGGTCCGGCACCCGCTCGCTGATGATCGCCACCGCCCGATCCGGCGGCGCGCTGATCGCGCCGGGGAGATGGTTCTTCTTCCAGTAGCCCGTCGGCAGCACCTCGAAGAGCGGCGGTGGCGAGCCGCTCTCCAGCTTCGCCTTCAGCTCATCGCGCGAGATCCGCGGCACGAAGTCGCCGTCCATGCCTAACGTCCCGCGCGCATCGGCTTCATCGCGTCGGTCCACTTGAGCAGCTCGTCGAGCATCACCCGCGACGCGTCCTCCTGCACCTTCCCCGGGTCGAAGGCCCCCGTCTCCTTGTTCACGAACTGCGTGAACATCGGGATCGACACCGCCTCGAACATCGGCATCATCTTCAGGGCGGTCACCACCTGCTTCGTCATCTGCACCGACCGCGTCCCGCCCGAGACGCCGCCGTAGCTCACGAAGGCGCAGGGCTTGTACGCCCATTCCTGACTCAGGTAGTCGAGCGCGTTGAGCAGCGACGGCGGCGTCCCGAAGTTGTACTCCGGCGTCACGAAGACGAACGCGTCCCCGCGCTCGACGATCGCGCTCCAGCGCCTGGTGTGCTCGTGCGCGTACTGCCGGAACCGCGGATGCTTCGGCTCGTCGAAGAGCGGCAGCTTCGCGTCGGCGAGGTCCACGAGGTCGATGTCGAACTTGCCGTGTCGCCGCGCCTGCTCGACGAACCACGTCGCCACCACGGGACCGAGCCGCGCCTCACGCGTGCTCGCGATGATCACCTGCAGAACGTGCATCACTCTCCTCGTGTCGCGCCGGTGGCCGCGTGCACGTCTTCGCTCCCCGCCGTCGCGCTGCGCACCGCCGGTGCGACCACGCTCCCGAACAGCTCGATCGATCTCATCAGCTTGTCGTGCGGCATCGTGCCCACGCTCATCTGCATCAGGCAGCGCTGGTGCCCGAAGAGCTCGTGCTGGAAGAGGATCTTCTCGATCACCTCCTGCGGGCTCCCTACGGCCAGCGCGCCGCGGGGGCTGCGCAGCATCTCGTACTGCTGGCGCGTCGTCGGCGGCCAGCCGCGCTCGCGGCCGAGCCGGCTCATCACGTCCGCGTAGCTGGGCCAGAACTCGTCCGCCGCGTTCTGGGACCGCTCGGCGATGAAGCCGTGCGTGTTCAGTCCCACCGCGAGCGCCGCGTCGTGCCCCGCCTCGCGCCCCGCCTCGCGATAGAGATCGACCAGCGGGACGAAGCGCTCCGGCGCGCCGCCGATGATCGCCAGCGCGAGGGGCAGGCCGAGCGTCCCCGCGCGCACCACCGACTGTGGCGTTCCGCCCACGGCGATCCACACGGGGAGAGGATCCTGGATCGGCCGCGGGTAGACGCCGCGATCTTCGATCGGCGCGCGGATCTCACCGCTCCACGTCACCTTCTCGCTCTCGCGGATCTTCAGCAGCAGCTCGAGCTTCTCCGCGAAGAGCGCGTCGTAGTCGTTCAGGTCGTAGCCGAAGAGCGGGAAGGACTCGATGAACGAGCCGCGGCCCGCCATGATCTCCGCGCGTCCCCCGGAGAGGAGATCGAGCGTCGCGAACTGCTGGAAGACGCGAACCGGATCGTCCGAGCTCAGCACGCTCACCGCGCTCGTGAGCCGGATCCGTTTCGTGCGCTCCGCGGCCGCCGCGAGCACCACGGCGGGCGCCGAGACCGCGTACTCCGGCCGGTGATGCTCGCCGACCCCGAAGACGTCGAGCCCGAGTTGATCGGCGAGCTCGATCTCCTCCATCAGGTCGCGCAGTCGCTGCGCAGCGCTGACGAGATGTCCGGTGCGCGGATCGCGCGTCGTCTCCGCGAAGGTGTAGAGGCCGAGTTCCATGGCGCGGATCTCAGGCACCTCTCGCGCCAGCGCGCTTCGCGCATCCGAGGTCGCCGACGATCCCTGCGCTATGTCCCCGGTTTGCAGAGACCCTTTGGCGTCCACGCGTGCTCCATCGTCGTCGGCTTCTGTGACGCGTCGTGGAGGATGAGCACGAGCGATTTCCGCAGCGTCGTCCCCGTCGCGGTAAGCTCCATCGGCACTCCGCCGGGGACGATCACCGGCGGTCCGCCGGCGCGTCCGACCTGCGTACCGGTTGGCGTCTCGAGACAGGTCTCGCCCCCGAGGGTGTACCACGCTTCGGCGCCGGAATGACGATGCACCTGCGACTTCATCCCCGGGCGCATCGACGCTTCCATGTAGAGTGCCGCGTACGAGACGCTGTCGCTCACGGGAAGAGGACCAATCGTCGCCACCGGCGTTCCGGCGCTCGCCCGCCACGCGCTGTCGGCGATGGTCAGCAGCCAGCCCCGCCCGAACGCCTGGATCACAGTGCCGGCGGGCGTGCTCCGTTTCGCCGCCGCGCGGGCGCGCGCCGCGGAGGTGAATCGCGTCACGTGCCAGAACACGGACCCCGCCAGCGGTCCGACCTTCTGCTCGGTGATGATGAAGCAGCCGACGTCCGAGCGGTGCGCCCGCTGCGCGCGCGGCACGCAGGTGCCGAATGCGGCCGACGTCTGCGCCGCGACAGGAACGGCGGCGATCGCTGCGACAATGATCGCGAGGACGCCGGTCGCTCGTCCGCGCCGTGGATCCACGATGCTAGTTGCTCGCCACGTCGCCATGCTGTCTCCTCCCGCTCAGGGTGACGACACACCGCTCCGCCGCCGATCTGTTCGCCGCTTCTATGATCTCGAGTCCCGCGACCGCGTCGCGCGGATCCACCGGCGGCGGACCGCCGGCCAGCGCCGCCACGACACCCTCGTAGTACCGCTCGTACGACCCCCGCTTCGTCTCGACGACGCTCACCTCCTCTCCGCGCGCGAGTCGTCCCCACCGCTCCCGCGGCTCGTCACCGTATCCGGCGTCGCCCGGCCGCGCGCCGGCGCGCAGCGCCGCCTCCTGCACGTCGAGTCCGCACTTCGTGAACGTCGCGTCGTTTCCGAGCACGCGGAAGCGCGGCGCCGGATCGGCGACGATCGACGACACCTCGAGGTGCGATCGCACCCCCGAGACGTGGGTGAGCGCGATCGTCGCGTCGTCCACCACCGGCGCGCCCGCACGCCGACGATCCTCCTCCGCGTACACCGTCGCGACGGGGCCGAACAGCTGCAGCGCCTGGTCGATCAGATGGCTGCCGAGGTCGTAGACGAGACCCGTCGCGTCCTCCGCGGTGCTCGCGCTCTTCCAGCCGACCGGG
>JABFXM010000552.1 GCA_013361745.1 Gemmatimonadaceae bacterium
TGGGATGTGGTGAGGGAGGCGCTCGCCCGCGGCGAGATCGTGGCGATGGTGCGCAAGGGCGGGATCCGCGAGCAGCGCGCGGGATTCTCGGTGCGGCACGATCGCTTCCTGCTGTACCCGACCTACTTCCACGAGAAGGCCGCCGAGCTGCAGCCGCGCTTCGCCGACCGTGTGGCCTCGTCGATGGAGCATCGCCCTCCGGATGGGGTCATCCGGGTCGCCCACCTCGCCGAAGTGGTGGCCGTGTGGCACGTGCGCGAGCTGGAGCGACTGCGTGGGATCGAGACCGAGCACGGGCTCGCGTGGCCGGCGGTGGTCTCGCGCTTCGAGTACCGCGGCAAGCCGGAAGTTCGCGTCGTCGCGGTGCGCGTCCTCGCGCTGGCGCGGGTGCACGATGTCCCCGAGACGAGACGCTATCAGGGGTGCGTGTCGTGGGTCGAGCTCGACGCGGGGATCGACGTCGGTGGCGCGCGGGCGGTGATCGACGAGGACGCGCTCGAGCGGCGGACACGCGCGCTCGAGCGGGAGCTTGGCGATCGGGAGTAGCCTGACGGTCGCGAGCCGCACGACATTCCCCTCGACACAAAGAAAAAGAGCGCGACGTTGTCGTCGCGCTCTTTTCGATTCCTCGATCCGACGAAGCTTACGGCTTCTTCGTCGTGGTCTTGGTCGTCGTGGTGGTCTTCGTCGTATCCTTCTTCGCCGTGGTGGACTTGGCGGTGTCCTTCTTCGCCGTGGTGTCCATCTTCATCGTCGAATCCATCTTCATCGACGTGTCGGTCGTCGCGGCCGGGGCCGGGGCGAGCGTGGTCGTGTCCTTCGTGGTGGTCGACTCCTTCGTCGTGCAAGCGGCGATCGCGAGCACAGCGGCAACGAGGGCCAGGCGCTTCATTACTGTCTCCTTGTGGGGGGCGTTGAGAATTCTCGACGCGTGGTCCGCGCACGCACATGCGATGCTCGGAACTTTGGGCGGCTGGAAAGCTAGGGCAATTGGTGAGGCTGTCAAGAGCGAGCTGACGCCCAAGTCGCGCGCTGGCAACATCTTGTCAGGAAGCTGTCGCGCACCTTCCGCGGGTCGCGAGGGAGCTCCGCATCCCTCGCCGGCGGACGTCCTAAGACGAGCGACTACAAACGGTTAGCATCACCGCGCCGTGCGCGGCCGCCGCGCGGGTGGGGCGATCGTGCGGGGCGCGGAGCCACTCCCACCCATCCTGCCGGCGCGGCGTCCTCGACGTCGGCGCGCGACCCTGCGCGAATGCGCGCGACGGTGTCCGCCGTCGACGTGAGCGCGCCACGCGTGTGCGTGCGCTACGCCGGTCTCGTGGCTGCCGCGGTCGTGGATTCCTCGGTGATGCCTAACGCTGAGCGGCGGTAGGCGCGGCGCCCCTCCTCGCGCGCGCGGTCGACGAAGCGATGGACGAGCGCCATTCCCGCCGCGAGCGTCTCCGGACTCGCCTCGCCCCCTTCGGCGGCACGCACCGTCTCCTCGATGGTCTCGACGAGGAGGTCGTACTCGCGCTCGATCTCCGCTTCCGTCCACCCGCCGCGCTGGCGAAGGGCGCCGTGGCGATTGGCGATGAGCAGCTGGATCTCGGCGCTGTCGCGCATGATCTGCTGCGGCTCGCCCTCCGCGGTGCCGATGACCGCGAGGGCCTGCGCGAGATCGGCGACGAAGGCCGCCGTGTGATCCTCGAGGGTGCGCCGGTCGGTATTGGCCGCGATGGGGATCCGCTCGTCGCCGCGCATCCGCTCGACGAAGCGCGCCACCAGCGAGTCGACCGCGGCGACGATCGCCTGCGCGATCTCGAGCAGTCCCGCGCTGTGACGTGCCTCCCCGCGCCGCTCGCCCGTGTTGCATCCGTCGCCGTCGCCGCCTTCCTCTCCGACGAGCGGCGGCGCCGGCACCCACAGCGTGAAGGCGGAGCCGGCGCCGAGTCGGCTCGAGACCGTGAGATCGCCGCCCATGAGCCGCGCCAGTCGTCGCGCGATGGTGAGGCCGAGCCCCGTGCCGTTCTCGGCGCGCGTGTGCGAGCCGTCCACCTGCGTGAAGGGCTCGAAGATCGCCCCCTGATGCTGCTCTCCGATCCCGACGCCCGGATCCTCGATACGGATCGCACACCAGCAGCCGTGCGCGCGATCGGCCGTCTCCGCGGTCGGAGTCTCGAAGCGCGTGCAGGTGATCGTGACCGTGTCCGCGTGCCCGCTGAAGCGCACCGCGTTGGAGAGAAGCTGATGCACGATCTGCTCGATCCGCCGGCGGTCGCCGATGAACTCCGCGTCCACCGAGCAGCGCGAGATCAAGCGGATCCCCCGTGATTCCGCGAGCGGCGCGACGAGCTCCACGGCGCTCGCGACGACGGTGCCCGCGCTTCCCCGCTCGCGCGCGACGACGAGGCGCCCGGCGTCGATCTTCGCCAGATCGAGGACGTCATTGATCAACGCGAGCAGGCGATTCGAGGCGACGCGGATGCGGTCGAGATAGTCGCGCTGCTCGTCGTTCAGCGCGCCCGGCACTCCGAGCGCCAGGAGATCCGTATAACCGAGCACGGCGTTGAGCGGGGTGCGCATCTCGTGACTCATCGTCGCGAGGAACTCGCTCTTCGCGCGGGTGGCGGCGAGAGCGCGGTCGTGGGCTTCCTGCGCCGCGGCTCGCAGCGCTTCGCGCTCGCGCTCGCTCTCGGAGTCGGCATCGGCATCGGCGTCGGCATCGGCGGGCGCATCGGCGCGGCGATCGCGCGGCCGTTCGACGTCAGCGGCTGTCGGTACACGCGGGCGTTCACGATCGTCGTGGCGCTCGAGGGCACCGAAGTCGCTGCTCATGAATTGGTACCTTAGCGAACATCGTGCTACGACCGCGCCCGGCGCCCGTTTGACCCGCCGCGCGCTCGACACCGCTCGCGCAAGGGGCTATTCATACGATCGCTCATCATCGAGACTCGCCGTGCCCGCATCCCGCCCGCAGACCCTCGGCGCACTGAAGCGCTCCCCCGACGCAGTCGCTCGCGCGATGCGCTCGGTGAAGGACGAGCTTCGCGCCAACCTCCTCGAGCGCCTCGCCACCGGCGAGCCCGTGTTCGAGGGCGTCCTCGGCTACGAGGACACCGTCATGCCGCAGATCGTCAACGCGATCCTCAGCCGCCACAACTTCATCCTCCTCGGGCTGCGCGGGCAGGCGAAGTCGCGGATCCTGCGCGCGCTGACGACGCT
>JABFXM010000030.1 GCA_013361745.1 Gemmatimonadaceae bacterium
CGTTGCACGGCTTCGTCAGCGCGCGTCTCTCTGGAGAACCAACCGTGGAGTGATCATGCGCTCGGCGAAGGTCGGGGCGATAGGGGCAGCTTTGCTCGTGCTCGGCGCGGCGCCGGTGGCGCGGGCGCAGGATGCGGCGTTCCTGCTCGGGGAGCGCGAAACGACGGTGCTCATCGTCGTGCACGGCGACAGCTTCGTCGCGCGGCGCGGGGCGGGGCTGGTCGTGCCGCTGGCGAGCGGGTGGTGGCGCGTCGGCGTGGACCGGCCAGGCACCGAGTATCCCGAGCTGCGCGCGCGACTCTACCCGCGCTGGCGTGTCGACAGCGCCCGCGCGGACTCCCTCCAGCGATGGGCCGCGGAGCACCCCCACACCATCACCGCGCGCGACACCGCGCCGACGAAGCAGCGGGAGCGCGACATGAACATTCATGGGGAGGAGCTCGGCCACGACGCATGCTTCGGCCACGTCGTGTGGGCCGTCCCGCTCGGCGAGATGCCCGCGCTCCCCGACAGCCTCTGCGCGCCGGAGGCGGAGCCGGCCGGCAGTTACTCCTTCACGTTCGTGAGCCCGTCGATCCTGACGATGTACGCCGGGATCACCACCGACTACTCCTACAACTTCACGCGCGGGACGATCGTCGCGACGCTCGACGCGGCGCGGCGCCATTCGGTGACGACGATGGGAGGACAGCACGACGGGGAGCACGAGATCGACCCCGACCCCGCGTTCGGCGTCCCCGCCGGTGATCGCGCGTGGGCGCGCGAGGCGCTGCGCTGCAATCTCTCGTACAACCGCGGCCTTCACGACGACGCGGCGGACAGCACCGAGACCGACTACGTCGGCACCTGGATCAAGCGGACACCCGGCCGATGGCGCTTCGAGCGCTACTACGCGAACACCTCCTACGTCGGCCGCGGCCACGAGGACGTCTGCATCGTGAGGGTCCCCGTCCCGACGCGGCTCACCGGGTGGGACCGCCTGACGGTGCCATGGTCATCAGTGCGCCGCCGATACCGGAAGGCGATCGACGCCTTCACGAGCCCGAACGGAGCGGTGGCGATCGTGATCGACTCCGGCGGGATCCGCGTCGTGCGCCTGGAGAAAGGAGCGCTCGGCCGCGAGTTGGGCTCGATCGCTCCGGACAACTCGATGTCGTCGCGTGTCGAGAGCACGACGATGTCGCAGTGGGCTACCGGTGCGTCGGCTGGGCGGTGGGAGGCGGAGCTGGCGGCGGTGCTGCCGGTCGCGCTGGAGGTACGGGAGGGCGAGACGACCAAGCGTTGAAAAGCGGTGGGCAGCGGGTTAGGTTGCGAGACTGTCCGTTGCGAAGGGAGCGCCACTTCGCGAAGGCGGACGGGACGTAGCGCAGCCCGGTAGCGCACCTGAATGGGGTTCAGGGGGTCGCGGGTTCAAATCCCGCCGTCCCGATTGCACTGAAACGCTCGCAAGCCGTTCGTCGAGCGCAGCTTGGAACTGGAGGGGCCCTCAAAAAGGGGGCCCCTCTTTTTCGTACGGTGCGTGACCCAGTGTGCCGCGCCTCACATCCGCCCGCGCCTAACGCGCCTCGCTCTCCTTCAGCAGCTCCTCGAGATACTTCCCCCAGATCGCCGGGACGGAGTGCGTCCCGTGTCCGCGCGTCGCGTCGCTGATCGGGATGAGGACGAAGCGCCCGCGCGGCACCTTCCTGATCTCGCGTTCGACGATGCCGAGCTCCGGCGGGTTCACCTGGTCGTCCGCGGAGTTGACGGCGAGGAGTGGGGCGCGGATCCGGGCGAGGTGCGGCGACGGATCGTAGGTGCGCGACGCCTCGAAGGCGTAGATCATGTCGTTCGCGTCGAGGTGCGACGCGTAGCGGCGCGTGTTGGCGAGGAGGAAGCTGTCGGCGGCGGCGCGCGTCGGCGCGGCCTTCTGCCACTGCAGCGGGCTGCTCGTCATGAGCATCAGGAAGTGCACCGCGTCCGTGAGGCCGGCCTGGGGCTGGCCGACGTAGTCGCCTCCCTTCCACTCGGGGTCGCGCTCGATCGCGCCGACGATCATCTGACGGATCATCCGGTTGCGCCCCGCGATCTCGACCGGCGCGCTCGCCAGCGGCATCAGCGCGTCCATGAAGTCGGGGTACGTGTAGCCCCACACCCATGTATGCATCGCGCCCATCGACGTGCCCATGACGAGGCGCAGGTGGTTCACGCCGAGCCCCTCGGTCACGAGCCGGTACTGCGCGCGCACCATGTCGTCGTAGGTGTACCGGGGGAAGCGCATGTGCATCCGCTCGCTCGGCCGGCTCGACTTCCCGTGGCCGATGCCGTCGGGGAGGATGATGTAATACTTCGTCGCGTCGAGCAGCTGGCCGGCGCCGAAGAGGTGACCGGCGAACGTCTCGCTGAGGAAGCCGCGCCCGTCGCCGGTGGTGCCGTGCATGATGAGCACCGCGTTGCGCACCCGCCCGCTCGCGTCGCGCACCGGCCGGCCGATCGTCGTGTAGTGGATCCGCAGCTCTCGCAGCGTGTCACCCGTCGTGAAGACGAAGTCGCGCGCGACGTAGTCGCCCTCGACCGGGGCGGGGTAGGAGCTGGCGCTCTGCGCGCCGAGAGGCGCACCGAGGAGGGCGAGGAGCGCGGTGAGGAGGAGCGTTAGGCGCATCGGGTGCACACGGGTGTGGGTGTCGTGAAGGGGCCGTTTCATCGTGGTGCGCTCTCCGTCGTCACCACCCGCGCCCGAATCAACCGGTCAAGCTTCGGGTACGCACGGTCGAGGAACGAGTTCCCGCCCGCGACGATCTCCCCCTGCCTGCCCCCGCGCATCCCGCCGCCGGCGCTCTCGCCGTAGCCCGAGTAGAGGCGGTCGACGACGTCCATCCCTTCGACGACGACGCCCACCGGCGCGAAGCCCTCGGCGTCGAGGCGCGAGTTGTCGGCCAGGTTGACGAAGAGCTGCGTCGTCCGCGCGTCCGGGCCGGTCATCGCGTAGCTCACCGTGCCACGCACGTTCGAGTGGCGCACACTGTCGTCGGGCATGCGCGCGTCGCGCCAGACGGCGGCGATGGCGGGGTCGCCGGGGATTCCGAACTGGGCGATGAAGCCGGCCCGCACGCGGAAGAAGCGCGAGTCGTCGAAGAAGCCGGCGCGGGCGAGGTCGTAGAGGCGGTCCGCGCCGCGCGGCGCCCAGTCGCGGTGCACCTCGATGACGAACGCGCCCGCGGTGGT
>JABFXM010000369.1 GCA_013361745.1 Gemmatimonadaceae bacterium
GGCGGTTGTCGCGGCGTGCTCGCCGGGCGCTCTGGTCGCGATGCGGTAGCCCGTCTTGCGAACGGTGAGGATGTGGCGCGGATTCGCCGGGTCGGCCTCCAGCTTCCGCCGCAGCTCGGCGACGTGGGTGTCGACCGTGCGGCTCACCACCGCTGGATCATAACCCCATACCTCGCGAAGCAGCTCGGTTCGCGTCGCGATCCCGCCGTGGCGCCGGAGGAGCGCGAGCAGGAGATCGATCTCCCGCGGGCGCAGCGCGACCGTCCCCCCGCTCCGCCGCACCGCTCGCGTCCCGGGCTCGACGAGCACGTCGCCGAACGCAAACGAGGGTTCATCTTCTTTCGTTCCGGTAGGCTCTCTCGTACCCTGGCGCCGAAGGTGCGCCGCGACGCGCGCGAGCAGCTCCATCAGCCCGAACGGCTTCGTCACGTAGTCGTCGGCACCGAGTCGGAAGCCTCGCACCTTCTCGATCTCCTCGCCGCGCGCGGTCAGGATGATCACCGGCATCGCGTATCCTTCCTCCCGCATCGTGCGGAGGACGCGATATCCGTCGAGCGCGCCGGGCAGCATCAGATCGAGGATGACGAGTCCGGGGGTCGCACCGCGGATCGCTGCCAGCGCTTCCTCGCCGTCGGGTGCGACGTCGACGGTGTAGCCCTCGACCTCGAGGTTGTTTCTCAGCCCCGTGGCCAGGTTGCGATTGTCCTCGACGACGAGCACGCGTGTCATCGGACCGCCGCCCTGTCGCGGCGCGCCGTGGTGCTCGGCACGACGTGATCGCGAGGTTGTGGATCGCTGAGCGGGAACATGACGACGAAGCGCGCGCCACCCGAGGGCGCGTCCTCGATCCGCGTCGCTCCTCCGTTCGCGGCGACGAGCTCCCTGACCACGGAGAGACCGAGCCCGCTTCCCGCGCCACTGTTCGCGGTGGGAATCCGGACGAAGGGGAGCCACACCCGCTCCCGGTCCGCGAGCCGCACCCCCGGCCCTTCATCGTCGACCGTCAGCCGGGCGTCGCGGCCGGCGCGCGCGAGCGCGACCGTCACGCGGCCGCCGGAGCCTCCGTGCTTCACGGCGTTGTCCAGCAGGTTGAGGAGGATCTGCGTGACGGCGCCCGCGTCCACCGCGGAGAGGAGGCTCGCGTCGAGCGACGATTCGAGCGTCACCTCGGCCGCGGCGGCGATCGGTGCGAACCGTGCGAGCGTCTCCTCGATCACCGGCGCCAGCGCCAGGGTGCTTCCCGCGACGGGCCGGATGCCACGCTCGCTGCGCGCGAAGTGCAGGACGTTCTCGACGAGCTGCATCAGGCGCTGTCCTTCCTGCACGATGATGTCCGCCGCCTGGCGGCGCTCGCTCTCGCTGCGCGCGCGGCCGAGTCGGAGCGTCTCCGCGAACAGCATGATCTGCGCGAGTGGCGTTCGCAGCTCGTGCGACACGCCGGCCACGAAGTCGTTGCGCAGACGGGCGAGCTCCTGCTCGCGGCGGAGCTGGACCACGGCGACGCCGAGCAGCCCTATCGTGGTGACGAGCAGGGTGACGAGCAGCGGAAGACGCGAGCCGGGAGGCGGCCCGATACGCAGTCGCGTGATCGCCGCCGGCCGGAGCGCGACGGTGACCCGGAGCCGCGCGACGCGATCGGCCGCCGCCTGCCCCGCGAATGCGGACGCCTGCGGCCGGCCGGGGCGCCAGAGCGCATGACCGGCTGGATCGCTCACGGTGACATCGAGGAGGGAGTCCGCCGGCACTCCACCCGTCACGTCCCACGGCAGCAGGGCGCGGCGCCGCAGCGCGGGTACGACCAGGCGACTGCCTAACGTTGCGGCGCAGAGCGTCGACCCGTAGGCGACGAGAGGCGCGCCGTGTTCGGCCACCCGGACGCCGTAGACGATCGGCGTGGCCCCGTCCGGCGTCAGCAGTGCATAGCCGCGCTCCGGCCGGAAATTCTCGCTCACATCGCCGACGATCGCGTCGCGCAACCGGGCGATCGTCGGCGCAGCGAGGTTCGTCGTTCCTGAACGGACTTCGCCGGTGCGCAGGTCCACCGCGACGATCGTCGGTGTCGCGCCGTCCGGACAGCGGTCGGCCGGAAGCGCCTGTCCCTCGAGCGACTTCGGATCGGCGAGAGGCTCGAAGGGAGAAGTGGCCCTCCCCGCGGTGACGCTCCCGAGGGTGGGTGCCGCGATCGCGTCCAGCGTCTCTCCCAGCGAGGCGACCATCTCCCAGGCCGCGACGGAAGCGTAGTCGCGCAACGCACGCTCGGCCGTCTCACGGTGCGAGCGCGCGGCGGCGTGCGCCTCGTACGCGAGCATGCCGGTGACGGCCAGCGCGAGGACGAGGAGCGCACCGAGGAGGATGCTGCTCGCTCGCGACCTCACGATGCTCCGCCCCGCCGACCGGCCTGCGGTCCGATCCTCGAGCGATTCGCGCCCCATGGCGGCAACATACGGCGCGCCGGACGCGGGACGCCACAGCGGCACCGGGTCATCCGGTCGGGATCGGACAGATCTCTGACACTTCCACGGTCGTCCCGCCTCTCATCCCGCTTTTCGTCCCGCGCTACCGGCGTCAGGCGCCTAACGGCGAGCCTTCCGGGTCATAGATGCTCACCTCGCCGACGTCGAGCGCGCCGAGCGGCTGGGCCACCTGCGCGGGGTCGCCGACGACGACGACCCGCAGCCGTTCGGGACGGAGGTGGCGCTGCGCCGCCTCGAGCACGTCCGTCGTCGTCACCGACTGGATGTTCGCGCGGTAGGTGTCGAAATAGCTGTCGTCGAGACCATAGACGACGAGGTTCGCGAGCGCGGTGGCGACGGCGGCCGTCGTCTCGTACCGGATCGGGAACACGCCGCTGAGGAAGCTCGTCGCGAGCGTCAGCTCGTCTTCCGCGATCGGCTCGCTCCGCATGCGGTCGATCTCGCCGAGGATCTCGCGCGTCGCCGCCGCGGTCACGTCGCTCGCGACCGCGGTCGAGACGACGAACGGCCCGGCGGCGCGACGCCAGTCGAACTCGGAGCGCGCGCCATAGGTGTACGCGTTCCGCTCGCGGAGGTTCAGGTTGATGCGAGAGGAGAAGAGCCCGCCGAGCACGGCGTTAATCACGACGACGCGGAAGTAGTCGGGATGCACGCGGGGTATGCCGACGTGCGCGCCGCGAATCTCCGATTGCGGCGCGTCCGGCTTCGAGACGACGGGCCCCGCGCGCG
>JABFXM010000359.1 GCA_013361745.1 Gemmatimonadaceae bacterium
AAGCGCGCGTCGGCGATCGACACGCGACGCTCCGCGGCGGCGAGCTGCTGGCGCGCGGCCGCGAGCCGTGCGCTCGACTCCTCGAGCATGCGCGCCACCGTCGCCGCGTCGGGCATGCCGGCGCGCAGCCCGTTCGCCTCGGCGACGATACGCCCGCGCTGCTCGCGCACGAGGTCCTGCGCCTGCTTCAGCTTCTCGTAGCCGAGGACCTGCGAGAGGAACTTCGCGCGCTCCGCCGGCTGCATCGCCGCCATCACGGCGAGCTCCTTCTGACCGGTGAAGTACGTGTTGAAGAACTCGCGCTGGCTCATGCCGAGGCGCCGCTGCAGCAGCTCGGTGACGCCGGTGAGCGAGTTGGCGATCGGTGTCGCCGAGTTGTCGAGATAGAGCTCGGCGCTCGTCAGGCCGCGGACGACGCGATAGCGATGGCCGCCGAGCTCGAAGTCGAGCTCCACGCGCACCTGCGCCCGCGCACCGGCGCGCGCGAAGCGGATCGACTCGCGCGTTCCGCGCGCGGCGCTCTGGCCGTAGAGCGCCCAGGCGATCGCCTCGAGGATCGTCGACTTGCCGGAGCCGTTCGGGCCGATGATCCCCGTGAGGCCGAGGTCGAACTCGATCCTCGTGTCGGCGTGCTGCCGGAAGTTGAGGAGATGGAGGGAGTTCAGCCTCACGTCACGCCCTCGTTCACCGGGTGCAGCGCGACCTCGGCCCTGTCCACCGCGTCGAGGTAGTGGATCCCGAGATCCACGAGCGCATCGCGCGAGAGGTCGGACTCGATGATGCGGCCGCGCAGCTTGTCGCGCACGACGTCGCGGAGCGATGGCCGCCGCCCCGGCGAGCCGTGCCCGTGGAGGCGGATGACCTCGGGGCGCCGCGTGTCGAGGTGGAAGTGCAGCGCACGCCGGCGGTACTCGCGGAGCGCCTTCTGGTCGAGATCGCGGGCGATGTGTCGGGGCACGTCGCGCGCGAGGAGGCGCACCACCTGCTCGTCGATGCCGCCCTCGCACTCGTCGATGCAGCGACGGATCGCGGCGTCGAGCTCCGCGGAGGAGAGTCCGCGCGCCGAGAGCGGCGCGAGGTCGACCCAGCGTCGCACCAGCGGCAGCGCGTGGAAGCGGTGCGCGCCCGTGACCAGGTCGCGCTCGATGATCCCCTTGCCGCCGATGCCCGCCTCGCGCTCCTCGGCGAGCTCGCCCCACGCGTTCGCGCTCGTGTAGTCGATCGACCCCGAGTAGTACGCGTTAGGCGCGACCTCGCGGTAGACGTGATAGTGGCCGAGCGCGACGTACGACCACTGCGCGGCGCCGAGCTCCTCGTGGGAGATCGCGACGGAGGCGCGGTCGGTCGCGCGCGCCTGCTCCGGGATGACGCCCTCCACCTCGCCGTGGAGGAGGAGGACGTTGTGTCGAAAGCCGGCGTCGGGGACGAGCGCGGGGCGCGATCCGGGAACGTCGGGGACGGCGAGGATCGAGAGCTCGAGCTCGGGGAAGGTGAACCGCTCGGGCGCGGCGTCGACGACGGCGATGTCGAGCGCCTCGAAGAGACGGAGGATGCACCCCGTCTCCGCGGTGCGCGGCGTGTCGTGATTGCCGGCGACGATGACGATCTTCGCGTCGGGCAGGTGTGTGCGAAGCCGCGAGAACTGGCTGAACGCCACCAGCACCGCGGGGTTGGTCGGACGGACGTTGTGAAAGACGTCCCCCGCGACGACGACGATCTGCGGCGCGAGCTCGATGGTCTTGTCGATCGCGTTGCGAAACGCCTTCGCGACGTCCGCCTCCCGCTGGTTGATGCCAGCGGCAGTCAGTCGTTGATACTGGCGGAAGCCGAGATGGAGGTCGCTGAGATGGACGAGTCGCACGAGACCATGCTCCTAGTCGAACGGTGCACCGTACGGGAGAGAAAGTGCACGTCCAGGGCCAGGATCAGAATTGTTACGTCTGTCGCTGTAACTCCCTGAAATATAACGATCTAGCGCAGCTCACGCCATGCGCGCGCACGTTCGTGCGACGTGCGCCGCGTCACTCTCGCTCGTCGGCGCGCATCCGCTGCATCACGCGGACGGTGACGTGGAGGGGCACGTTAGGCGCGCCCGGCGTGGTGACGGTCGACTTGACCGTCATGTCCGTCCACGTCATCACGACCCAGCCGCGGCGACGGTCGAGCTTCATCCCGCCGACGAGCGATCCGCTGAGCGCGCCCGCCCGTTCGCCGGTTCCGGCGAGGGGTGCGCTCTGGTCGCGGCGGAGCGTTCCCTTCATCGAGATCCAGGCGAAGCGACCGGCGGCGGTCACCGAGTCGAGGCGGAAGGTCGTCTTCACCTGGCCGGCGCCCTTCGTCGCGTTGACCGCGGGGATGCTCATCGAGCGCGTCCACCTGCCCCCCGGGGTAACCGGGTCGTCGGGGAGCGTCCCGGGCATGACGGCGAGGAGCGCGGTGCCCTCGGCGCCGATCGAGCCATCGAGCCCCTCGGCGGTGCCGTCGGGGAGGAGGCGGAGCCGCGAGGTCGTCCCGCGGAGCGCCTGCTCGGCCTGCGCCTGCATCTGCCCTTCGTGGTCGTCGGTGCTCGAGACCTGCACCGAATCGGTGCGCATCGTGACGACCGTGTAGTCCGGCGCGACGCTCTCCACCATGGTGCGCGCCAGCATCATCATCGACGACGCGACGCGCGCGGTCGAGTCGCGCCCGCCGATGCGCCGTACGCCGGTCATCTCGACGCTCTGCTCGAGGCGGACGGAGACCGTGTCGCCGACGTGCGGGCGAACCTCGAGCCGTACCGCGCCACTCGCCGTCGCCGGCGACTGGGCGAAGAGCGGTGTGCCGGCGATCGATGCGACGAGGAGCAGCCTGACGAGCGAGCAAAGCGGCGTCGCCATCAGCCGTTGCCGTACGGATCGTCGAACGGCGTGCCGCGGATCGCGACCCCCGCGGGGCGCGGCTTCGCGCTGCTCGCGACGACGAGCGCCGGCAGCTGCGCCTTGAAGTAGCTCTTCACGTCGTTGGGACGGGCGCGGACGGTGGCGTTCCGGGCGCGGATGACGGCCTGCTCCTCGTGGATGTTGATCGCGTCCTGCACCCACTGCAGCGTCACCGACGAGTCGAGGGCGCGGAGGGAGCGGAGGATCGCCTGGTCGAGCGTCGGCGTCGCCGCCTGCGGGAAGCGCTCGGCGCCGTCGCGGCCGCGCATGATCGCCGGCCGCGGAAAGCGGACGAAGACCGGCTGCGTGAAGTGCGGGTGGCGAACCATGAGCTGTCCCTTCTCGAGCGTCGCGAGCTTGGTGCGCGTCGCGGGACTCAGCACGGCGTAGCCCGGCGTCGCCAGCTCGTCGGCGTCCATGCGCCCGTAGAGCGCGCTGCCGGCGTTGCCGACGACGCGGCGATGCACCTGCGAGCGGAACTGCTGCGCGCCGAAGAGCACGAGGCCGAGGTAGCGGCCACGCTCGGCGATGTCGAGCAGCATCTTCCGGACGTAGGTGTCCTGTCCATCGTTAGGCGCGTACTTGTTGAGCTCATCGACGAAGACGACGACATGGTTGACGCCGAGCTCGCGCTTCTCGAGCGACTCGCGGAGCTTCGTGATGACCCGGGCGAAGACGAGATCCTGCGCGTCCTCCTCGAGTCCGGCGACGTCTATCACGTACACCGTCCGGTCCTCGAAGGTGCCGAAGGGGAGATCGCTCACCGCTCCGTCGTCGGTCACGAGCCCCGCGCAGCGCGTCGAGATGTTCGAGAGGCGGTTGCGGACCTTGCGGATCGTCGCCACGTGGTGGGTGCGCCAGCTCTCGCTGTTCTTCGCCTCCATCCCGCGCAGGAGATCGCGGAACCACGCCTCCAGGTCCGCGAAGGACTGCACGCGGTGCGGGCGCGAGAGGATCGGGTCGGCGAACTCCTGCCCGACGACGTTCCGCGCGATGAAGTCGATGAGCGCGTCCGCCTTCGCGTCGATGTCGTCCTTGTTCAGGAGCACCTCGGCGTACTGCAGCACCTCGTGCAGCCCCCAGGTGAGGGGATGGACGTTGTAGGCGAGCGCGTCGTTCGAGCGGAGGGTGTTCAGCGCGTGCCCCTTGGAGTGGTACGGCGCGAAGTACTGCGTCTTCTCGAATGGCTTCGCCGGGACGCCGAGCTTGTCGTACAGCTCGCGGTCGCGCGCGTCGATCGACCCCGGCTGATCGAGGAAGCAGAGATCGGGGCCTTTCACATTGAAGCAGACGGCGGCGACCGACCCCTTCTGCGGCGGGAAGTGGGTGAAGATCGATTGGAGGAGCCACTCGACGGCGCTCGTCTTCGTCGCGAGCCCGGACACGCCGGTGATGTTGAGGTGCGCCGCTTCGGGGCCGAGCAGGAAGTCGGCGTCGAGGTAGATGGGCGCATCCGTCCCGCCGGCGCGATAGATCCCGATCGGGATCCCGGTGCGCGATCCTTCCTTCAGGTAGCCGTCCATTCGCAGCGCGATGGCGACGTCCTCGTCGGTGGCGAGGTAGACGCGTCCCATCGGCACGGGCTGAAGCGGCTCCTCGGGGAGCTGACGCAGCACGGCGGCCGTATAGAGCCGGATCTCGGCCCGCTCCGTCGGAGCGAGCGACGCCGCCTCGGGGGAACCGTCGTGGCCGAGGACGTCGTGCAGCGGCGACTGCAGGTCGGTGTAGCTGAGCCCCTCGACGACGATCCCGTAGATCTGCGGGATCTGGTTCTCGACCGGCTGCGTCCCTTCGACGCGCACGATGGTCCCGATGCCGACGGGGCAATCGAGGGCGGTCCAGAAGTGGAACTCGTGCGGCGTGTTGGGGCGTCGCTCGGTGGCGACGACGCGGCCGAGTGGAGAGGACATCAGCTGCTCGCGGGTGAAGGCCCGACGTACTCTAATCTCGGGACGGAACTGCCATAAGGCAGAACGGCCCTGCCATGGAACGGCCCTGCCATGAGACCAGGGCCAGTCAGTTCTGCCTCATGGCCGTCGGTCAGGTGATCGCCTTGAGGAATTCCTCCGAGTCCCGGATGCCGTACGCCATCCTGTCCCATCGCGCGTCGGGAAGCGCGAGCGGGGCGCCCTCGGCGAGGAGCCAGCGGGAGACCTGGTCGGCGCGCGCGGTGAGGTCCTCGGCCGGCTCGCGGGCGACTTCGACGCGAACCAGCCCGAAGGTCGGATCGCGCCCCGTGGCATCACGGAGACGGAGGTACCAGCTCGCAACCGGCGCGCGCTTCTTCGGCTCGATCAGGAACACCGTGGTGCGCTCGGCGCGGGCGAGGCGGAGGACGATGCCGACCGCCTCGTCGACCGCGTAGAGGGTGCGATGGCTCTTCACGACGCCGACCACGCAGCGGGCGCGGGCTACGCGCTCACTGCCGCTGATCCCCCCGTCGACGAACAGCGGACGGGACTCGTGGTCGCACCAGCGCTCGGCGAGGCGTTGCTCGAGGTCCTCGCGATGGCGCTGGACGAGGTGCACGGCGCGCTCGAGCGTGCTGAGGGGATGGCGCGATGGTGCCGGGTCCTCTCCTTCCTGCGCCGAGGAATCGACGGGGCGGAAGGGGGCCAGTCGCTCCCAGATCCCGGGCTGAAGATGCTGGCGCGGTGCGTAGAGCCGATGCTCGACGCGGTGATGCCAGCTGTGCATCCGCCGGTCGCGTCGCTCGCGAACCGCGGCTCCGGCGGTGCCATGCACGATCGGCGCACCGTCGATGAAGGTCACGACGCGGCTCTGCTGCACCCCGTCGAGGAAGGCGACGAACCCCACCTCGGGGCGCCCGCGAACCGGGCGCGTCGTGAAGACAGTCCCTTCGAGCGGCCGGACGCGCGCGGTCCGCGGAGGCTCGTCCGATCGGGCGAGTTGCTCCAGCGTGGCGGGGGCGTCTTGTATGTGGACGGCAGAACCGAGCGCGGCTCGAACGCCGCGCGTCACGGCCCGGAAGTCGGCGTCGGGAACTGTCGAAGTAAGCTGAGACACGTATAGCGAGCCCGCTCGCCGGCGATGAGGATCGCGGCGGCATCGGGCGTTCCCCCAACTGGAAGAGCGCATGAGGCGAGGCCGCCTTCTCGCGACCACTCTAATTCTGGCGCTCGGGTGCGACAAGGCGCGCCAGCTCGCGGGAGGATCCGCCGAAGCGCAGCCCGCGGCCGAGCAGGAGCAGGGCCCGCCGGCGGCGCGCCTGGATCTCTCGTCGCACCCCGACATCCTGTTCCAGATCTACGGGGAGCGCGACGACCCGCGCATGATCCCCATCGGCGTCCTGCGCAACGGCACCATCGAACAGATCGAGCTCGGGGCCGCGGGGTGGAAGCAGTTCGACGCGATGTACGGAAAGCCGGGCGCCAGGTACACCGTCTACGACGGTGGGCGCGCGGTGGGGAACGCCAGCGTTCGCCAGGGGATGTGGGCGGAGGGGAAGGATCCCCTCTATACACTGCCGAACTGCAGCCTCATGATTCCGCAGGCGGCGATGACGCTCGCGGCTGAGGCGCGCCCGGGTTACACGGTCTCGCTCTTCGCCAGCACGAGGCCGCTGCACGACGCGCAGGTGACGAGCATGGCCCAGGCGGAGGTTGATCGTGTGGGGCGCGACGTCGCGACGCGGGTCGCGCGCGGCGCCGGGATCTCCGAGGCGGCGCTCTCCGGTCTCGAGTTGCGCGCGTTCGCGGTGGCGACGGGAGTTTCCAGCTCGCCGACGATCGTCGCATCGATGCTCGACCCGCGTGCGGACGAGCAGAGCTCCTCGCACGAGCACACGGTGCACATCTTCGTCGTCGCCGACCGCGTCGGCGACGCGGGAGACTACAAGCCGACGTACACGCACGTCGTCGACGGCGACGCGGGGACGAGCGATTTCCAGCGCTTCGTCGACCACCTCGACGTCGCGGGCGACGGGACGACGGAGCTGGCGATCGAGCAATGGAAGTTCGGTGGCGACACTTTTCTCGAGTTCCTGCAGTACAAGAACGGCGCGTGGAGCGAGCTCTATCGCGGCCGGTCGAACTGGTGCCTCGACGCGCCGGCACACTGACGCGGCGGCGGGACAGACGATCGAACCTCACACAGCGGAGCGGTCACCGATGGCCCATTCTCCTCTCGTCCGCGCGGCGGGGCGCACGGCGCTCGTCGCGCTCGTCGCGTTAGGCAGCGCCTGCTCGCCGAAGCAGGTGAGTCGGATCGACCCGGCGACGGTCACCGACCTCTCGGGACGCTGGAACGACACCGATTCCCGTCTCGTCGCCAACGAGCTGATCAAGCAGAGCCTCGACGGCGCGTGGGTGAAGCGGTTCAGCGACTCGCATGGCGGCGCCGCGCCGACGGTGATCGTCGGCGACTTCGCCAACAAGACCTACGAGCACATCGCCGTCGGGACCTTCGTGAACGATCTCGAGCGCGCCTTCACGAACTCCGGCGCGGTGCAGGTCGTCGCGAGCGCGGGCGAGCGGGCCGAGATCCGCGGCGAGCGCGCGGATCAGCAGCAGAACGCGAACGTGTCGACCCGCAACCGCATGGGAAACGAGACGGGCGCGAAGTACATGCTCCAGGGCGAGATCCAGGCGATCGAGGACTCCGAGGGGAAGGAGAAGGTCGTGTTCTATCAGGTAGACGCGACGCTCGTCGACCTCGAGTCGAACGCGAAGGTCTGGATGGGCCAGCACAAGATCAAGAAGTACATCCTGCGCAAGCGGGTCGGACTCTGACCAGCGAGGTGAGGCGATGAGCTCCCGGACGATGTATCGCGCGCTGGCGATCGCCGCCTGCGCGGCGGCGGCCTGCACGCAGCAGCACGTGAACCCCGAGCCGGTGACGGTGCTCCGCAACGGCGATCGAGTCGCCAATGCGGACGCCGAGGTCGCCGACGCGCGCGATCGCGTCGCAGCCGAACAGGCACGGACCACCTACTCGCGCGACTCGATCATGGCCGCGGCGATGATCGGCTGCGCACCGGACGTCTGCGCCGCGGTGACGCGGGGCGAGGTCGCGCTGGGGATGAACGAGACGCAGCTCATGGCGGCGACGCGGACGACGCCCGCGGCGTGGTCGATCCGCCGCGCCGCCGACGCCGCGATCTACACCTCGGCGCGGATGGAGCAGACGCCGCGCGACATGGTCGCGCCGGTCGCGCTCGTCCAGATCCAGAAGGGTGAGGTGGCGGCGATCGCGTACGCCGAGCCTAACGGCGTGCGCACGGTCGCGAAGGCGTCCGACGCGACCGCCGAGGCGCAGGCGCGCGCCACCGGGGAGGCGCTCGTCCGCGAGGGTGACATGCTCGTCGCCTCGGGCGACCTCGACGCGGCACTGGCTCACTACGACCGGGCGAGCATCCTCCTTCCGAACGATCCGTCGGTCGAGTACAAGATCGCGACGGTGCTCGACAAGCAGCTGCGGCCGATCGAGGCGATCGTGCGCTATCAGCGCTTCCTCCACCAGATGGAGCTCGAGCGCATCCAGGCGATCGGCGACGCCTACGCGAAGCAGGCCGAGGCGATCGCGCACGCCAAGGAGCGGATCATCGTCCTCGAGAAGCACTAGCCGTCGGGGCTCGCCGTGCGCGCGGTGAAGGGCGAGAATCCGGCCGTGGCCGCGGGACGAGGAGTTCGTCACGCCGCCGCGGCCGGGCTGCTTTCCGTCCTCCTGCTCACGGGAGGATGCTTCCGCGCGCACCCGCTTCCCGCGCTCCCTCCCGAGGTGGTGCGGGCAGGGCTGACGCAGGACGACTACGCGCTCCGGCAGTCGTTCGCCGATGGACGCTTCGACGATGCGCTCAGCCTCGTCTCGCCGAAGGGACGCTTCGTACCCGGGGACGAGCTGCTCGCCTCACTGTATCGCGCGTCGGCGCTGTACTACGCCGGGCGGTTCGACACGAGCGGCCTGGCGCTCGACCGCGCCGCCGTTCTCGCCGACGACCGGTACACGAAGAGCATCTCGAGGAACCTGCTCGCCGCGGTGACGAGCGACGGCACGCTCCCGTACGAGCCGTCGCAGACCGAGCGCCTGATGATGAACTACTACGGGATGCTCGACTTCCTCCGCCGCGGCGACGTGGGGGGCGCAGCGGTGGAGGCGAGGCGGATCAGCGCGCTGTTCGAGAGCTTCGACTCGCGCAAGGACAGCGTCGACGTCCGCACGCGCGCGCTGCTCAACTACCTCGCGGGCGCGACCTTCGAGGCAGCGGGGGAGAAGAACGATGCCGCGGTCTCCTATCGCGTCGCCCGCGCGCTAGTCGGTGATTCGGCGCTTCCCTTCCCCGCCGAGCCGAAGAAGCAGCGGCGCTCGCGCGGGGGTGCGCGTCCGCCGGCGGCCGACTCGACGACGGGCGAAGTCATCGTCGTCATCGAGCATGGCTATGTCGCGCACCGGGTGCCGCGGCTCGTCCTGATCCCGGTGACGGAGGACGAGTTCGACAAGTTCGGCGGCAAGCCGGAGGAGACGCTCGCCGCCGCGGCCGCGATCAGCGCGCGCACCCTCGTCTGGATCGCGACCGACCAGGACCGGTTCCTCTGGCACGACGAGGACGACGACCGCGAGCTGCGGATGGACGACCGGTCATCGCAGGCCGCCTACCTGCTCCCCGTCGCGTGGACGAGCCTCCAGCGACCGTATCACCCCGCGTGGCGAGGCGCCGTCGTCGTCGATTCGATGGTGCGCCGCTCCTTCGGGGTGAACGCGGACCTCTGCGACGCGATGGCGAACGACTTCCGACGCTCGCGCGCCGCGGCGATCATGCGCGGCGTCGTGCGCGCCGGCGCGAAGCTCGCCCTGGCGGAAGCCGCGGCCCGGAAGCTCGAGAAGAAGAAGGGAGAGTTCGCCGGCTCCGTCGCCCGCTGGGCAACCGACGCGATCAACGTCGCGACCGAGCGGGCCGACATCCGCCAGTGGCGGCTCCTGCCGGGAGAGCTCTCGATCGTCCGTCTGTCCCTCCCCGCCGGCCCGCACGAGCTGTCGCTCGACTACGCGCCGGGCGACGGCGCGGCGACGAGGCGTATCGCGTTAGGCACCGTCGACATCCGCCCCGGACGTATCGCCTTCGCGACGACGCGCCTCTGGGACGACGGCGTCCTCGCCCCTCGACGGCGGGTCGTGGTGAGCGGGCGGTGAGGTGCCGACGGGCCGCCCTGCTCGCTACTCCAGTCCGATGTCCCACGCCTGCTCGAGGTCCTTCTTCGAGTAGGCCCTGAACGCGGTGAGCGTGGTCGTTCTCTGGAGCCCGGGGATCGTCGGGAAGACCTCCGTCACGACGCGCGCGATCTGCTCGTACTCGGGAACGCGGACGATCACGACGAGGTCCCACTCTCCCGACACGGAGTAGACCTCGGCGACGCCTTCACAGCCGGCGAGCTTCATGGCGGCCTGCGGGATGAGCCGTGGCTCGACGCTGACGAGGACGATGGTCGTGATCACTGATCGAGTGGGAATGGGGGAACGTTGAGGAGCCAGATGCCGGCGACCGCGCCCGTCGGCTCGACGTCGACGAGGAGCCCCGACGCGATCTCCACGGCGCGCGTCTCCGCCGAGCTGCCGAGCCGGAAATGGAAGGTCCGCTCCGGCTCGTCGACCTCCGCGCTCAGCGGGCTCTCGATCGCGGAGGAGCCGCCGGAATGTCGCGCCGGGAGCACGACCTCACCCGGTTCAGCGGGTGGCGGCGTGAGCGCGGGACGCTTGCGGACGTCCGGCCAGACCGCGACCTCGATGCCGCGAATCCGTCCGGCGCGCACGTCGAGGATGACCCACGAGCCGTCGTGTCCCTGCAGCTCGACCGTCGCCGCGGGTCCCTGCGGAGCGCCCTCCTCGAGCTGAGCGCTGAGGATGTCGGTGTCGGTGTCCCAGCGATACGCGACGCGCGGCGGGCTGCCATGCGCCGGCTCGACCTGCACGGTGAGGCTCATCGTCGTTCTCCGCTCGAGATGCGCCGAAGTGAATGCGCGCGGCCGCACTCTACGTCATCGCGCTCTCGCGTCCGTCATCGAAGGAACGAGGCATGGCGGTGGAGTGCACCTCGCCGCGGGGCTATCTTCCAGCTTCGCGAAGTACGGTAGCACGGATGCGGGGACGCCACAACGCCAGGATACATCGTGGAACAGGACGCGAAGGACAACACGGCCACCAGCCGCAGCCAGCACTCGGTGCACCTTCTCCCGCACGACCGCGGGGCGGTGGAGCAGTTCCTGGCGGGCGCCCTCGAGCGCATCGACGCGGCGAGCGGCGAGGTGCAGCTCCTCGTCCTCGCGGCGGACACGGAGAGCGCGGCGATGATCGCCGGCGTGGCGAGCGAGCTGTCGGCGTCGCGCGGCTTCCGCGTGGTACCCGCGACGAGCGTGCGACGGGCCACCCGGCTGATCCGCGAGTGGAAGCCGCAGATCGTCGTCGGCTCCCCGGAGGAGATCGTGGCGCTGATCGGCACCTCGGCGATCAAGCTCGGCGCGCTGCGGACGATCGTGCTCGCATGGGTGGACGAGGCGACGGAAGGCGGTTCGAGCGAGTCGCTGGAGACGGTGATGGCGGAGGTTCCGAAGGAGGCGGGGCGCGTGCTCGTCGCGAGCCGGCTCGGCACCGAGGCGCGCGCGCTCGCGGAGCGCTATGCGCGCCGGGGACTGCGCACGGGAGAGCCGGCGGCGGCGGAAGCGGTCGCCCCGCTCGCGCTGCAGTACGTGACCGTCTCCCCAGGCCATCGCTCGGCGGTGCTGCGCCGTCTCTTCGACGAGCTGGACCCGGCGAGCGCGGCAATCTGGGCGCGCACGCCGGAGTCCGAGGCGGAGGCGACTCGTGCGGTCGCCGCGCTCGGCTATCGCGGGGAGGACGCGTCGGTGCGCGTCGTCCGCGACGGACCGTTAGGCAGCGCCGGGCTCGTCGTGCTCTACGACGTTCCCGCGGATCCGGCGGAGCTTCGCGGCGCGCTCGGTGAGGCGAGCACGGC
>JABFXM010000193.1 GCA_013361745.1 Gemmatimonadaceae bacterium
TCCTCGCGCTGCTGGTACGCCACCGGGTCGGCGACGGTCAGGGGGACGATTCGCGCGCCGTGCGCGAGCGCGTCGGCTACGCGCCCCTGATGGATGGCGTACAGCTTCGCGGTATCTCGCTCGCGCGGCAGTCGCAGGCGCTGCTCACCCGATGGCGCTGGTGTCGGCGCGGGGAGCGGCGAGTTCGAGGTGCGCAGCTTCACGCCCCCGCCAAGCTGCGTCGTGAAGCCGACGAGCGAATGCACCGTTCCATCCGGCTTCGGGAGCGCCAATCCCACCGCCACCGTCCCTCTCGCATCCACGGTGCCAGGATCGCCAGCACGATGACGATCGACCGAAGCTTGAGCGCCGGCGACAGTGAATTCCAGGCATCGATCATGGGTCCGTCCGCGGGGTAGAGGGATCGACGGTCGTGTCCGCTCCAGAAGGACCGACGACCCGGGCGCCTGGTTACGCATCCCGCGCGAACCGACCCGAACAAAGACCGGATGAAGTCGTTATATTGAAAGCCTCATGCCCGGCCCATCCTTCGATCTCCAGGCGCCCTTCGCCCCAGCCGGCGACCAGCCACGCGCGATCGCGGAGCTCTCCGCGGGGCTCGCGCGCGGCGACCGCTTCCAGACGCTCCTCGGCGTCACGGGATCGGGGAAGACGATGACGATGGCCAACGTCATCCGCGATCACAAGCGGCCGGCGCTCGTGCTCTCGCACAACAAGACGCTCGCCGCGCAGCTGTACGGTGAGCTGAAGAGCTTCTTCCCGCACAACGCGGTCGAGTACTTCATCTCGTACTACGACTACTACCAGCCGGAAGCCTACGTCCCTTCGAGCGACACCTACATCGAGAAGGACGCCTCGATCAACGAGGACATCGATCGCCTCCGCCTGCGCGCGACGTCGTCATTGATGGAGCGCGAGGACGTGATCATCGTCGCCACGGTCTCGGCGATATATGGCCTTGGCGATCCGGTCAGCTATCGCGAGCAGATGGTGACGCTGACGAAGGGTCAGCGCATCGCGCGCGACGAGATCCTCCGTTCGCTGGTACGCATCCAGTACACGCGCAACGACGTCGCCTTCGACCGCGGAACCTTCCGCGTGCGCGGCGACACGGTCGAGATCTTCCCCGCGTACGAGGAGCAGGGTGTCCGCGTCGAGATGTGGGGGGACGAAGTCGAGCGCGTCTCGAAGATCGACCTGCTCACCGGCGAGACGATCGCGACGCTCGAGCGCGCGGCGATCTACCCGGCGAAGCACTTCGTCACGACGCGTCCCACACTCGAGCGTGCGGTCGGGCTCATTCGCAGCGAGCTCGCCGAGCGGCTCGAGGTGCTGAAGTCGCAGGGCAAGCTGCTCGAGGCGCAGCGGCTCGAGTCGCGCACCAACTTCGACATCGAGATGATGCTCGAGATCGGGACCTGCGCTGGGATCGAGAACTACTCGCGGCATCTTTCCGGCCGCGCCGCCGGTGAGCGTCCCGCGTGTCTGCTCGACTACTTCCCCGAGGACTACCTCGTCGTCGTCGACGAGTCGCACGTCACGCTGCCGCAGATCGGCGGGATGTTCAACGGCGACCGCGCGCGCAAGCTCACCCTCGTCGACTACGGATTCCGGCTGCCGAGCGCGCTCGACAACCGCCCGCTGATGTTCGACGAGTTCCTCGCGCTCACCCCGCGCGCCGTCTTCGTGTCGGCCACGCCGGGAGAGCTCGAGCTGCAGCTGAGCGAGGGCGTCGTCACCGAGCAGATCATCCGGCCGACGGGGCTCATCGATCCGGAGATCGAGATCCGCCCCGTGCGCGGCCAGGTGGACGACCTGCTGCACGAGATCCGCATCCGCGAGCGGAAGGGAGAACGCGTGCTCGTCACGACCCTCACCAAGCGGATGTCGGAGGACCTCACCGACTACCTGCAGCAGATGGGAGTGCGCGTGCGCTACATGCACTCCGACATCGACGCGATCGAGCGGATGGAGATCGTCCGCGGGCTGCGGCTCGGCGAGTTCGACGTGCTCGTCGGGATCAACCTGCTGCGCGAGGGGCTCGACATGCCGGAGGTATCGCTCGTCGCGATCCTCGACGCGGACCAGGAAGGGTTTCTGCGCAGCGAGCGCTCGCTGATCCAGACCGTGGGGCGCGCGGCGCGCAACGTCGAGGGGCGCGCGATCTTCTACGCCGACCGCATCACGGGCTCGATGCAGCGATGCCTCGACGAGACGAAGCGTCGCCGCGAGATCCAGGTCCGCCACAACGAGGAGCACGGGATCACGCCGATGACGGTGAAGAAGAGCATCGACCAGGTGCGCTTCATCACCCGTGTCGCTGACGCGCGCACCGAGAAGGACGAGGACGCGAAGAAGCCGAAGCGCGTCGCCGAGAAGATCCGCCAGTACGCGCAGGGCGAGCAGGCGCCGGTGGACCTCGCGGCCGCGATCGCCGAGGTGGAGCAGCAGATGCGTGAGGCGGCGGCGAATCTCGACTTCGAGGGCGCGGCGCGGCTGCGCGACGAGCTGTTCGAGCTGAAGGCGCGCGCCGACGGTGACAAGCCGCGCGCCCGTCCCGCGATCGCCGCCGACGCCGCGTCGCGGCGCGCGGCGCGCTGAGCGCGATGACGACGCCCGATCACGCCGCACATCCGCTCCCGCCGCTCGCGGGACGCGGCCGGCTCTCCCTTACTCTCGCGGAGATGGTCGCGTGGGGTGAGCGCTTCGGGCGCGCGGCGGTCGCGCCGCTCGTCGTCACGCTCGCCGGTGACCTCGGCGCCGGAAAGACGACGCTCGTGCAGGCGATCTGTCGCGGCTACGGCGTGACCGAGCCGGTGACCAGCCCGACCTTCGCCCTCGTGCACCGCTACGCGGCGCCACGCTCCCCGGTCTACCATCTCGATCTCTATCGGCTGCGCGGCCCGGCGGAGCTGACCAACATCGGCTGGGACGAGATCGTCGCGGCGCATGCGCTCGTGCTCATCGAGTGGCCCGAGCGCGCCGAAGGGCTGCTGCCGGCGCACGTGCCGATCGACCTCGAGCACCTGCCGGGCGACGAGTCGCGACGGGTCCTGCTCGCCGGATGAGCGATCCGCTCACGCTCGCCATCGACGCGAGCACGTACGTCGGAACCGTGGCGGTGCTGCGCGCGACGACGGTCCTCGACGAGCGCGAGGTGGCGATGCGCGGCGAGCGCGAGGACCG
>JABFXM010000360.1 GCA_013361745.1 Gemmatimonadaceae bacterium
AGCAAGCGAGGGGACACCGACGTCGATCGCGACCACAACACCGACTTCTGGGTCGCCGACGCGAAGGGCGGCGCCGCACCGCGCAAGGTGACGACGTGGCCGGGCGAGGACGGTTCGCCGACGTGGAGCCCGGACTCGAAGTCGATCGCCTATCTGCAGGGCGGCGAAGCGAAGTACTACGCCTACAGCATGGACCGTCTCGCGGTTGTGCAGGTGGACGACTGCCCGAAGAGCGGATGCGTCGCGCGCGTGGTCACGCCGACGCTCGATCGCGCGGTCGGGCAGCCGCGCTGGGCGGCAGACGGCTACATCTACTTCCCCGTCACCGACGACCGCATGGTGTGGATCGGGCGCGTGAAGCCGACGGGCGGCACGGTCGAGAAGGTGAGCACGGGACCGCGCGTGGTGAACGCGCTCGACCAGCCCGGCGCCGACGGGGCGATGAGCGTCCTCGTCTCGGACGACACGCTGCCGGCGGAGGTGTTCGCGCTCGAGAACGGGAGCCTGCGTCGCATCTCGCACCAGAACGACGAATGGCTCGCCGGCGTGCAGCTCGTGCCGGTGGAGGACGTCGCGAGCAGGAGCAGGGACGGCACCGACGTCCACGGGCTGCTCGCGAAGCCGCTCGGCTACAAGGGAGGGAAGGTTCCCTTCCTCCTCCGCGTCCACGGCGGGCCTAACGGCCAGGACGAGCACGGCTTCTTCTTCGAGCGGCAGCTCTTCGCGGCGAACGGCTACGCTGTGCTCGCGGTGAACTACCGCGGAAGCGCGGGGCGCGGCGAGGCGTACCAGACCGCGATCTACGGCGACTGGGGAAACAAGGAGGTCGTCGACCTCCTCGGCGCGGTGGACGAGGCGCTCAAGCGCGGCGTCGCCGATCCCGGGAAGCTCGGCATCGGCGGCTGGAGCTACGGCGGCATCCTCACCGACTATACCATCGCGACCGACACGCGCTTCAAGGGCGCGATCTCCGGCGCGGGGAGCGCGTTGCAGCTCGCGATGTACGGCGTCGACCAGTACACGGTGCAGTACGAGACCGAGCTCGGCGCACCGTGGAAGAATCTCGAGCCCTGGCTCAGGATCTCGTATCCCTTCCTGCACGCCGACCGCATCAGGACGCCGACGCTCTTCCTCGTCGGCGAGAAGGACTTCAACGTCCCCTCCGTCGGCAGCGAGCAGATGTACCAGGCGCTGCGCAGCCTCGGCGTGCCGACGCAGCTGATCATCTATCCCGGCCAGTTCCACGGGATCACGGTGCCGAGCTACAAGGTGGATCGGTTGAACCGCTACCTCGCGTGGTACGACCGGTACGTGAAGGGTGGGGGAGCGGTCACCGCGGCGACGGCGAACGCGTCGGGAGCGCGTTAGGCAGTGTCGCTCGCGACGCGGCCGCTCGGCCGCTCCGGGCCCCCGATCACCCGCGTCGGCTTCGGCTCGTGGGCGATCGGCGGCGCCGGCTGGCCTAACGCGTGGGGGCCGCAGGACGACGACACCGCCGTCGCCGCGATGCGCCACGCGGTGGAGCGCGGCGTCAGCTGGATCGACACCGCGGCGATCTACGGCCACGGGCACTCGGAGGAGCTCGTCGGGCGCCTGCTGCGCGAGCTGCCGCGCGCCGAACGGCCACTCGTCTTCACCAAGTGCGGCCTGCGCTGGGACGACGCGGAGCCGATGAAACCCGCCTGGCGCGACCTCACGCCGCGCTCGATCCGCGAGGAGTGCGAGGCGTCGCTGCGGCGGCTCGGCGTCGAGACGATCGACGTCTTCCAGTTCCATCGGCCGGACACCGACACGGGGACTCCGGTCGAGGAGTCGTGGGGAGAAATGGGTCGGCTGATCGACGAGGGCAAGGTGCGCTGGGCCGGCGTCTCCAACTTCGACGTCGAGCCCCTGGAGCGCTGCGAGAAGGTGCGCCACGTCGATTCCTTCCAGCCGCCGTTCTCGCTCATGCGCCGCGACTGGGGGAACACAGGGATCGCGTGGTGCGAGCGCAACGGCACCGGCGTCATCGTCTACAGCCCGATGCAGGCAGGATTGCTCACCGATCGTTTCTCGCTCGAGCGCGTGCGGTCGCTGCCGAGCGACGACTGGCGGACGAGGAGTCCCGAGTTCACCTCGCCGCGTGTCGAGCGCAACGTCGCGGTCCGCGACGCGCTGAAGCCGATCGCGGCGCGCCATCGCACGAGCGTCGCCGCGATCGCGATCGCGTGGACGCTGCACTGGCCCGGCGTCACCGCGGCCATCGTCGGCGCGCGGAGTCCCGATCAGGTCGACGGCTGGATCGACGCGCCGGCGGTCGCGCTCGACGCGAGCGATCTCGCGGCGATCGAGAGCGCGGCCGAGCGCTCCGGCGCCGGAAGTGGGCCCATCCGCCCCGACCGTGCGCGACCGCGAGGAGTGTCCTAACGATCGGTCGGCCGAGCCTGTAATGAGAGCGAAAGGCCGTGCCGGTACGTTCCGCGTCTCATCCAGCTGGGAGCCGCCTCCATTCGTGTTCTCGTCACGCTCGCGCTGATCGCGGTCGCAGGCGCCGCCGGTGCGCAGCAGGAGCCGACCGCGCGCCCGCAACGCGTCACGCATCGCACACTGGTCGCGACCGCGGCCATCGCCGGCGCCACGCTCGCGACGATGCCCTTCGACGTGCGCATCGCCGAGGAGATGCGTGACCCCGCGTCGCAGCGGCGCGCGTGGCTGCGCAGCGGAGCGCGCAGCTTCAACGCGATGGGCGACCCCGGCGCGCTCGTCGCGTCGGCGGCGCTGTACGGCGCGGGACGTCTCGCGCGTGCGCCGCTCCTGACCGGCGTCGGGCTGCACGCGGGCGAGGCGGTGGTGGTCGCCGGCGCGACGACCTCGCTGCTGAAGATCGTCGCCGGTCGCGCTCGGCCGTACGCGAGCACCGGGAACTCGATGGCGTACACCCCCGGCCGCGTCGCCGGTGGGCACACCTCGTTGCCCTCGGGGCACACGACGGTCGCCTTCGCCTTCGCCGCGGCGACGAGCGCGGAGCTCGCGACTCGCTCGCATCGCGCGGCTTGGATCGTCGGACCCGTGCTGTACGGCGCGGCGACGATGGTCGGCGGTGCGCGCATGTACGACGACCGGCACTGGGCGAGCGACGTCGTGCTCGGCGCGGGGATCGGCACCGTCGCCGGGATCAAGACCGTCGCCTGGAATCGCGCGCACCC
>JABFXM010000437.1 GCA_013361745.1 Gemmatimonadaceae bacterium
AGTACTGCGACGGCAGTCCGGGCACCGCGGCCAGCGTCGGGTTCGGGAGCGCCGCGGCGATCCGTCGTTCGGCCCGCGCCGAATCGTCGTGCAGGCTGGCGAGCACCGCGTCCGCGTTCGAGCGCTCCGCCTCGTCGAGCGCGTCGGCGAGACGGAGCGCGCGCGGCGACTGCGCCGCGCCCGCGAGGGGCACGACGAGCGCGAGCAGTGCGGCGAGCAGGGATCGGGAGCGCGGGTTCACTTCGCGAAGCTACCCGGCTCCCGGGCGCGCCTGGGCTAAGAATCGCCTCCGAAACGCAAAGAGATCACAAAGGCTCCGGCTCGAGATCGACGGCCGGAACGCGGAGCACGAAGCAGCTCCCTCCGCCCTCCCGCGGCTGGTAGACCACCTGACCGTCCTGCAGCTCGGCGAGCTGGCGCGCGATGGAAAGTCCGAGGCCGGCCCGGCCCGCGTCGGGGGGCACGCCGGGCGCGCGGATGAAGGGCTCGAAGATCCGCTCGAGCGACGCCGGAGGCACGCCGGGCCCGCGGTCGGCGACGACGAACTCGAGCCAGGCGCCGTCGCGCCGTGCCACGAGATCGATCGGTTGATCGGCCGGCGCGTAGCGCACCGCGTTCTCGAGGAGATTGCCGAGCACGCGCAGGGTGTGCACGAAGTCGAAGCGGCCGACGAGCGCGGGACCGGTGACGTCCACCTTCGTCCGCAGCGTACGACCGTTGAGGATCCCGCGAAGCTGACGCGTGGTCGCGCCGATGAGATCCTCCGCGGTGTTGAACTCGGGCTTCAGCCGGATCGTCCCCGCGCGAAGCCGCGACATGTCGAGCAGGTCACCGACGAGCCGCGCCATCGCGTCGGCCTGCTCCTCGATCGCCGCCGCGGCCGCGTCGCCGGCCAGCGCCGCCGTCTGCGCGAGCGCCTTGATCGTCGTCAGCGGCGTGCGCAGGTCGTGCGAGATGGAGGCGAGGAGCTCCTCGCGCATCCGGTCCGCCTCACGGAGCGCCTCCGCGTGCTCCGCCTCGCTCACGAGGCGCACGCGCTCGACCGCGAGCGCCGCGTAGTAGCCGAGCGCGTCGAGGAAGCGCCGCTGCGAGGCGCCGAGCGTGATCGGCGTGTCGTTCGCGAGGCGCAGCACCCCGACCACGCGCTGCTGCACGCGCAGCGGGAGCGCGAGCTCGCGTCCATCCTCGACGCCGACTCCGTCGGACTCCGCGCTGCCGGCCGCCGAGCCGAGGGTGAGCGCGAACGGAAGCGATGGCCGCCGGCTCCGCTCCACCGCGAGCCGGACGGAGTCGGGCACGGGGACGCCGCTCTTCCCCGTCCCGTCCCGCGTCACCTCCGCGCCGAAGCCCACGGATGCGTCCCACGGATAGACCGCGCACGTGGCGATGCTGAGCGTCCCCTGGATCACCTCGACGACGCGCTCGAGCGCCTCCTCGGCGCGACCGGCGCTGAGCGTCTCCGAGCCGAGCTGCGCCAGCGACGAGACCTCCATCGCGCGGCGGCGAGCTTCCTCCGCTTCGGCGCGCGCCCGCGCCAGCAGCTGCGTGGACACCGTCGCCGTGGCGAGGAAGGCGACGAGCACCAGCCAGTCGAGCGGCTTGCCGACGGTGAGGAAGTCGTATGGCGGCTGGAAGTAGTAGTCGATCAGGAGGAAGGAGACACCCGCGAGGACCAGCCCGGGGGCGCGGCCGCCGGTGGCGCTTCCTCCGAGCACGACGAGCAGGTAGACGAGGACGACGTGCGCCTGATCGATCTGGCCGCGGAATGCGCGCATCACCGCGGTGATCGCGACGAGCAAGGCGGCCCGGAACAGCCACGCGGCCCAGCCCGGGATCCGCCGCTTCTTCAGCGCGGCACCTCGAAGCGGTAGCCCACTCCTGGCTCTGTGACGATCAGCTCGGGCGACGCCGGATCGACCTCGATCTTGCGGCGGAGATTCGTGATGTGCACGCGCAGATACTGCTGCGGACTGCCGAACTCGCGCCCCCATACCGCGTCGAAGATCTGCTGGTGGGTGAGCGTGCGCCCCCCGGCGCGAACCAGCGTCGCGAGGATGAGCCACTCGATGCGCGTCAGGCGCACCGGTTGTCCCTCGCGCTCGACGCGCCGCGTCGGCAGGTCGATGACCAGCCCGCGGGCGGTGATCGATTGCATCGCCGACTCGCTCGCGGCGCGGGCGCGCCGCAGATGCACGCGCGCCCGCGCCGCGAGCTCGAGGACGCTGAACGGCTTCGTCACGTAATCGTCGGCGCCGGCGTCGAACAGCGTCACCTTCTCCTGCTCGGAGTGGCGCGCCGTGAGAACGAGGATCGGCGAGTCGGACCAGCGCCTGATCTCGCGGCAGACCTCCGCACCCTGCATGTCCGGCAGCCCGAGGTCGAGCACGACGAGACTCGGTCGCTGCGCGGCGCAGAGGTCGATCCCCTCGCCGCCGGTCGTCGCCTCGATCACGCGCTCGCTGACGTCGCGCAGTGCGTTGCGCACCGCGCGGCGGATCTGTGGCTCGTCGTCGATGACGAGAATTGGCGCGTCGAGCTCCATGCACCCGTCCCGGAAAGGTCGTCTCGATCAACCCGCCGCCGCTCCTGAATTCTATCCCGGGGTGAGCGGCTCGGCACAAGGAAAGCGCTAAGACCCGCCTGTCACACGAAGGCTGTCGAGCATCGCCCGGGCATCGTACTCCCAGGGTGCGAGCTCGAGCACCCGGCGGAGCTCGCGGCGTGCGTCGGCGACGCGCCCCTCGGCGGCGAGAGCGCGCGCCAAGAGCAGGTGCGCCAGCTCGTCGTCGCGCAGACGCAGCGCCGATCGCGCTGCCACCTCCGCCGCGGCCCAGCGGCGCGCGTCGTCATTGATCCGCGCCATGTCGATCCAGGGCATCGGGTCGCCCGGCGCGATGCGCGACGCGAGGTCGAGCGTCGCCAGCCCCTCATCCACACGGCCGAGCCGCGCCTGCGCCGTCCCGAGCACGCGGCGCGCGTAGACGCTCGTTCCGTCAGCGAGCAGCGCGCTGTCCGCCGCGGCGAGCGCCGCGGAATCGTTGCCGACGCGCAGTAGCGCGTCAGCAAGTCGCTCGCGCACCCACGGGTCCCCGGGACGTGCCGGCAGCGCAGCCCTCAACTCCACGATGGCGCTGTCGGCGCTGCCTAACGTGAGCTCGGCGCCGCCGATGAGCGCGTGCGC
>JABFXM010000133.1 GCA_013361745.1 Gemmatimonadaceae bacterium
GTCGTGCCTCCACATCGCCGACCGGCCGATCTCGCGCGCGCGCGTCTGGCGCTCCGTCGCGGCGGCGCTGCACATCGCGCACGACCGCCTGACGACGCTCGCCACGAGCGGCGTCGCCGACAACCCGCTCAGCTTCGGCGCCATCGCCGACGCGGCGCAGCTCGTCCGCCAGGCGCGGAAGGCGTTCGCCGCCGTCCCCACCGCCGCGCCGAGCCAGGCGGAGATCGACTCCGTCGCCCGCCCGCTCGAGCGCGCGGGGCTCGTGCTCGACGCCTCGGGACTCGACTCCGAATGGCTGGAGCCGTCGGTCGAGTGGATCGACTGGACGGTGACGCGCCTCGCCGACGAGAAGGACCGGCTCGCCCGCATCGCCGCCGCCGGCGTCGCGCCGCCTAACGTCGAGGGAGAGTTCCCTTCCCTCCGCGAGATCGCGAAGACCGCGCCCGCCGCGGCGGCGATCGTCACGCGCCTCGAGGCGATCGCCGCCCGCGCCTACGACTACGCGATGGAGATGGACTTCCGCTTCCTCTTCGACGAGCGGCGGAAGCTCTTCTCCATCGGCTACTCGATGGCGACCCACGCCCGCGACGCGTCGTACTACGATCTCCTCGCCTCCGAGGCGCGCCTCGCCAGCTTCGTCGCGATCGCCAAGAACGATATCCCCGTCGAGCACTGGTTCCGGCTCGGTCGCACCCTCACCCACGCCGACGGCGCGACCGCGCTCATCTCGTGGAGCGGGAGCATGTTCGAGTACCTGATGCCGGTGCTCGTCATGCAGTCCTTCCCCTTCACCGTCCTCGACCAGACGTATCACGGCGCGGTCCGCCGTCACATCGCCTACGCCGAGGCGCGCGACGTCCCCTGGGGAATCAGCGAGAGCGCCTTCAACCTCCGCGACCGCCAGCTCACCTATCAGTACCGCGCCTTCGGCGTTCCCAACCTCGCCCTCAAGCGCGGGCTCGGCCGCGATCTCGTCATCGCGCCCTACGCCGCGGCGATGGCGATGATGGTGGACTCGCGCACCTCGCTCTCCAACCTCTCGCGCCTCGAGAAGCGCGGCGCGTTAGGCAGGTTCGGATTCTACGACGCGCTCGACTACACGCGCCCCGACCCGGGGGAGCGCTTCGCGCTCGTGAAGACCTTCATGGCGCACCACATCGGGATGGGGTTCATCGCCATCGCGAACGCGCTGCGCGACGGGCTCTGGCAGCGCCGCTTCCACGCCGATCCGCTCGTGCGCTCGGCGGAGCTGCTCCTCCACGAGCGCATCCCGCGCCGGCTCGTGCTGCAGGAGCCGCAGGAGGCGCGCCCCGACGAGGCGCTCCCGAACCCGGAGCTCGAGCGCCCCGCGGTGCGCGAGATCGACACCCCCGACACGCCGCAGCCGCGCGTCGCCCTGCTCGGCCACCTGCCCTACACCATCATGGTGACGAGTTGCGGCGCCGGCTACAGCCGCTATGAGGACCTCGCCGTCACCCGCTGGCGCGCCGACGGGACGCGCGACAACACGGGGCAGTTCTGCTACCTGCGCGACGTCGGCCGCGGCCAGGTCTGGTCGGCGACGCACCAGCCGACGATCGCCCGCGCCGAGTGGTACCGCGCCCTGCTCGCGACCGACCGCGTCACCTTCCATCGCGCCGAGCACGGGATCGACACCCGCACCGAGATCACGGTCGTTCCCGAGGATTCGGCGGAGGTGCGGCGCGTGACGGTGACGAACAACTCGAACGAGCCGCGCGAGATCGAGCTCACGAGCTATGGCGAGATCGTCCTCACGACCCCCGCCGCCGATCGCACCCATCCCGCCTTCGCCAACCTCTTCGTCGAGACCGAGTATCACGCCTGGTGCACCGCGATCACCGCGACGCGCCGCCCGCGCGCGGCGACGGAGCAATCGCTCTGGTGCGTGCACGTGGTCGACGGCGGCCCGGAGCGCGTCGGCGAGGTGACCTGCGAGACCGACCGCGCACGCTTCATCGGCCGCGGCCGCTCGACGCGCGATCCGATCGCGCTCGAGAGCGTCGGCCCGCTGTCGATGACGACGGGTGCGGTGCTCGACCCGATCTTCTCGCTGCGCACGCGAGTCCGCATCATGCCCGGCCGCTCGGCGTCCGTGGCCTTCACGACGCTCGTCGCCGACAGCCGCGAGCGCGCCTTCCAGCTCGCCGACCGCTATCACCACCCGCACGCGGCGCAGCGCGCGCTCGATCTCGCGTGGACCTCGACGCAGGTCGAGCTGCGCGAGCTCGGCATCACGCCGACCGACGCCGCGGTGTTCCAGGAGCTCGCGAGCCACCTCCTGTTCCCGACGTCGGCGCTGTGCGTCCCGCAGACGGAGATGCTCGAGAATCGCGGCTCGCAGCCCCTGCTCTGGCAGATCGGCGTCTCCGGCGACTGGCCGATCCTCGTCGCGACGATCTCCACCCCCGACGGGCTGCCGACGCTCCGCCAGCTGCTCACCGCGCACCACTACTGGCGGCGGCGCGGGATGATGGTCGATCTCGTCGTGCTCAACACGCACCCCCCGACGTACCTGCAGGACCTCGGCGATCGCATCACGGCGGCGATCTTCGCGTCGAGCGACGCGAGCGCCGTCGACCGGCCGGGCGGCGTCTTCGTGCGGCGGCAGGAGCTGCTCGCCGACGACGCGCTGCGCATGGTGCGCGCGTCGGCGCGCGCCGTGATCCCCTGCGACGGCCGCTCCATCGGACGGATCCTCGACGCCGCGCGCACCCCGGACGAGGCGCTCGTCAGCGAGCCGACGGTCGAAGAAGCTCCGGCGCGCGACACCCTGCGCCACTCCATCTCCGACACGCTCGCCGCGCAGCGCGCGCGACTTCACCTTCCGGCGCGTCCACACGCGCCGGCGGGGAAGGACGGCGACGGCCGCCCGGGCTCGACGCACGGGGAGCACCCGACGCCGTCGCGCGGCGTCCCGGTGCTCTCGGCGCGACGCGTCGAGGAGCCGCTGCTCTTCGACAACGGCTACGGCGGGCTGACGCGCGACGGCGACTACTTCGTCCGCGTCTCCGGCGACGTCGTCCCGCCCGCGCCCTGGGTGAACTGCATCGCGAACGAGCGCGGCGGCTTCCTCGTCAGCGAGCGCGGCGCCGGATGCACCTGGGCGGAGACGAGCTACTTCTACCGCCTGACGCCCTGGCAGAACGA